>JBDLSY010000166.1:0-2825 GCA_039805985.1 Pseudomonadota bacterium
TAAGTATATTGAATGTATTGAGTGTATTAAGTGGTTGATTTTAGTATTAATAGTTAATCTAAATTGCAAATACTAAATTACCAATACGTCATTTTATTCAATAGACTTAGAAAATTTTAATTGAAGGATTAAAGCCATAATTGCAATTAATTGATGCACAAGTAAGCCGCACGATTTAAAATAGCATAATGAATACTTCACTACCTCTATTAAACCCCATACGTCCTGACGTATTAGCAATGCAACACTATGTTGTGCAACCAGCAACAGGCTTAATTAAGCTCGATGCGATGGAAAATCCATATTCGCTACCTAGCTTATTACAAACTGAATTAGCTCAAATATTAGGGCAGGTCGCATTAAATCGTTATCCCGTCAGCCATAGCGATGTAATAGCTGCCATTCGTAAAGCACAGGCTATTCCAGCACAATACGGTATTATGCTGGGCAATGGTTCAGATGAAATTTTACATTTACTGATTCAAGCGTGTGCAACAGACAATGCGGTGGTTATGGCACCTACACCGGGGTTTGTTATGTATGCGATGAGTGCACAATTAAACCGTTGTCGTTTTATTGGTGTGCCTTTACGGGCTGATTTTGAATTAGACTTGCCCTTAATGTTAGCCAGTATTAAAGAGCATACCCCCGCCATTTTATTTTTGGCTAATCCAAATAACCCTACAGGCAACGAATGGAGTACTGAATTTATTCAGGCGTGTATTAATGCGATGTGCCTTCATGGAGGTTTAGTCGTTATTGATGAAGCGTATCAACCGTTTTCAAACCACTCATGGCTTTCACGTTTATCTGATTCACCCAATGTAGTGCTGGTACGTACTGTGTCTAAGTTAGGATTAGCAGGCTTGCGTTTAGGTTTTTTAGTGGCATCACCTGCTTGGATTGAACAATTTGATAAAGTAAGACCGCCTTACAATATTAATGTGCTGACCTTGGCTGCAACGCAGTTTATATTGTCGCACAATGCTGTATTAGAAACACAAGCAAAACAGATTATGGCTGAACGTACTGTGTTGTTTGATGCTTTAGTAAATATGGCAGAAAATATGTCAGATGGTATTAATATTCAACCTTATCCTAGTGCTGCTAATTTTATTTTAGTTAAAGTACCTGATGCTAATCAATGGTTTGCTACTTTAAAATCACAAGGTATTTTAGTCAAAAATGTGTCTAATTTAAGCCCTTTATTGCACAATTGTTTGCGTTTAACGGTGGGAAACAGTGCTGAAAATAAGGCTTTAATTGCTGCTTTGCGTTTGTTGGCAGATACAACTGTAGATAAATAGTTTTAATAAATAGTTTTAATAAATAGATGGATTAAATTTATAGTATAGATTTATAGGTTTATAGATTTATAGGTTTATAGATTTATAGATTTATAGGTTTATAGGTTTATAAATTTTATTTTAGACTTAATTTAAAGGAAAACGTATGAACCGTATTGCAGATATTAGCCGCCATACCAACGAAACCAAAATTAGAGTTATTGTTAATTTAGACGGCACAGGACAAGCAGATTTACACAGTGGCGTGCCTTTTTTAGACCACATGCTTGAGCAAATTACACGCCATGGTTTGATTGATTTAACGGTACAGTGTGAGGGCGATACCCATATTGATGACCACCATACTGTTGAAGATATTGGCATTACACTGGGTCAAGCCATAGCCGCTGCTTTAGGCAACAAACAAGGTATCCGTCGTTATGGTCATGCGTATGTACCGCTAGATGAAGCTTTATCGCGTGTTGTGATTGATTTTTCTGGCAGGCCAGGGTTACACATGGACGTAAAGTTTGTCCGTAGTATGGTCGGTAATTTTGATTTAGATTTGGTTTACGAGTTTTTTCAAGGCTTTGTGAATCACGCTTTGGCTACCGTACATATTGACAATTTTAAAGGACACAATGCACACCACCAAGTTGAGACCATATTTAAAGCATTTGCCCGTGCTATTCGTGTTGCCATAGAGCTAGACCCACGAATGCTGGGGGTTATTCCATCAACAAAAGGTTGCTTGTAGGTTGCTTACTATTTAATATGACAATATGAAATCAACGGTGGAAAAAAATAGTAAAAATAAATTTGGACAATACTTTACACCAAAAGTAGTGGCTGATTTTATGATTGAAATGGCTAACATTTCTGAAAAATCAAGAATTTTAGAACCTTCTTGTGGGAAAGGGGTGTTTTTAGACCTATTAAAACAAAAAGGATTTAATGATTTAACAGCGTTTGAGATAGACCAAGAATTAGCACAAAAATTTGATTGTGTAAAATATGAGAGTTTTGTATCTGCAAAAATTGACGAAAAGTTTGATTTAATTATTGGTAATCCGCCTTATATCCGTTGGAAAAATCTTGAAGATGAACTAAAACAAGAACTCTCAAATAATCCAATTTGGAATAAATATTTTAACTCACTTTGTGATTATCTCTATATTTTTATTCTAAAATCTATTGAGTTACTCAACGAAAACGGAGAACTTATTTTTATTTGTCCTGAATATTGGATGAATACTACTCATTCAATTTCATTAAGAAATTATATGGTGCAAAACGGCTATTTTGAAGAAATATATCACTTCAACGAAACGCCAATTTTTGATAAAGTAACCGTTTCTATTGTGATTTTTAAGTTTATCAAAAGCAAACAGAAAAAAGACAAAACTTGTACTGAGCAAAGTCGAAGTATTAAAGTGGCTAAATTTTATGCAAACCAAAAACTAACAAATGAAACGCTTCAAAAACTAAAATTTCAGGTTGAATTGAAAGATGCAGAGTATTTAAAAGTAACTCAATTCA
>JBDLSY010000167.1:0-5252 GCA_039805985.1 Pseudomonadota bacterium
ATTCCTGATTTGGAAGTTGATTTAAATTTTATTTGGGCCAAAGTGTATGCCCAGATTCATTTAGGTTTGGTTAGAATGCAAGACGCGAATAAAGCGGTGCCAATTGGCGTGTCGTTTCCTGAATATGCATACGAGCGTTTTTTGGGAAAAAAGCTGCGTTTGTTTGCCAACGATGAAGCCACTTTAAACCGCTTTAATGTGTCTAAATGTTTAGAGCGTTTGACAGACTATATCCACATTAGCAGCGTTCGTGCTGTGGTTGCCAACCAAATAAAGGGTTATGTACAGGTTAAGCGGTATCACCAACCCGCTAGTTTGGGCAGTTTAGCAAGGCGTTATGCAAAACGACATTTAGACACTTCTGTTGAAGGTGCTTTACACCGTTTAAATGGGTATAAGGTTGATAACACACATTACCCTTATATTCATCTAAGTAGTTTAAGCGGTAAGAAGGCTTTTAGTTTATTTATTTGTCAAACACAAGCCAGCGAATGGGTTGAGGGTGTATTTAATACCTATGGTTTTAGTGAAAGGGCGACGTTACCGCATTTTTAAACTAGCGAATGTTCCTTACTTTTTAAAAAGTAAGGTCATTTATTTTACACAACACAACATACATTGTATTTTTACCCAAATTTTAACCCAAGTTTTTTTAATGAAAATAAACCCCAGTAAAATCAAGGCTTTGCGTAAAGTTCAAAAAACTTTGGGTAAACTGCTAAAAATAAGCGGTAAGCCTTGATTTTTCTATAATTTATGCGGTAAAATTTGGGTTATCCGCCGCACAGGTGGCTTAGAAGAGCACAAAGATGCTTACTTGTACCTCCGATATGTTATCCGCCGCACAGGTGGCTTAGAAGCTCTGCCTATTATATCAAGTGGATATAGGACTGTTATCCGCCGCACAGGTGGCTTAGAAGTGAATTGTGGATTGAAGAATGGAGAGAAAATTGTTATCCGCCGCACAGGTGGCTTAGAAGATTTTATCACCGTTGATTGTTGGTGTAACTCTGTTATCCGCCGCACAGGTGGCTTAGAAGTTCGGTTTAACGAAGATAACGTAAATGCACAGGTTATCCGCCGCACAGGTGGCTTAGAAGTTTTTGCATAACTGCTTCCATCATTGCAATTGGTTATCCGCCGCACAGGTGGCTTAGAAGAATGTCCACTTTGTAAAACCCCGTGATCTAAAGTTATCCGCCGCACAGGTGGCTTAGAAGCGTAATCAAGTATCGGAATCTACCAAAAAAAGGTTATCCGCCGCACAGGTGGCTTAGAAGTATTAAATCTTTAAGCCAGCCAGATTTTTTATGTTATCCGCCGCACAGGTGGCTTAGAAGGTGCAGCACATTTAGCACAAGTGGAAATAGAGGTTATCCGCCGCACAGGTGGCTTAGAAGTGAATAAATAAATCTGAATAAATAAATATAATGTTATCCGCCGCACAGGTGGCTTAGAAGAATCCAATTAGAATTTAGTAAGGCCGAACGATGTTATCCGCCGCACAGGTGGCTTAGAAGCTGAATAAATAAATCACTAATTTATAATCAAAGTTATCCGCCGCACAGGTGGCTTAGAAGAACAGAGGAATTAAACACATAAAATTTTTAAAAACATGTAAAATAGCAAATATGCTACTACCCACTTATGAAATACACAATTAATTATTACAACGATACTGTACAACAAGAAGTGATGAACTTGCCGCATGGTTTAGCGGGTCGCTATGTTGCACTGACTAAGCGTATGATTCAATCGGGTGCTAACCTAGGTGAACCACATACGCAAGCTATGAGTGGCGGTTTGTTTGAACTCCGTTTGAAAAGTGCTGAAGGCATTGCACGGGTGTTTTACTGCACTTTGATTGGTAAACAAATTGTGATGTTGCACAGCATTATTAAAAAAACTCAAAAAACCCCTGCCAAAGAATTAAATTTGGCACAAACACGAATGCAAGAGGTTAAAAATGCTTACCCATGAAGAAATGATTGCAAAAATGCTAGAAAATTCTTTGGTACGTACTGAATACGAGCGCATTGAATGCGAAGAAATGCCTGCGCTTGACGCCGTACTCAAAGCCCGCAAAGACAGTGGCATGAGCCAAGCAGACATTGCCAAAGCAATGGGTGTCAGTCCACCAGTAGTTTCACGCCTTGAAAACGCTTTAATTACAGGCAAACATTCGCCGTCTATTGCAACATTACAAAAATATGCTTCTGCAATGGGTAAGCGTTTGGTATTTAACTTCGTTTAATGATAAAAATTTATACATTTATATATTTGTATATTTGTATATAACATCAGATAACCCACCGCACAGGTGGCTTAGAAGTGAGCCTAGCATTAGCCTGAGCCTAGCATTAGGTTATCCGCCGCACAGGTGGCTTAGAAGGCCGATTATTTTAGTTGATAAAGGCGTAGATAGTTATCCGCCGCACAGGTGGCTTAGAAGATGGGTAAATTCCTCTTCCTTGGAGGGGTGGCAGTCGTAGCCTGACGAAGTGATTACAGTAAAGCTATTCTCCAACACAGAAGAATTAAACAGCCTAAAGCCTAAAATAAAATATATAAATTCTTAGATTTTTTTAAGCTATAAAATCTATCATTTACAATGTATACATACACTGTAATCTACTTCATTTTAAATTTTAATTTTAATTTTTGATATTAACGCTTTTATGCTTTTTAATTTAACGAAACTACTCTATCAATTTTATCAATTAAATAAAATATATTTTTTACGGTATATTTTACGATTCATCTTTTTTATTTTATGCACTACATATATTATTAATGTAGTGCACGCCGAAAAAAATGATGCCAATAAACCAACGATTATTGAAAGTGAGCGCGTCACTATTAATGAATCAACGCAAACTAAAATTTTTGAAGGCAATGTGATTATCAATAAAGGAACTCTATTAATTAAAGCGGACCGTATTGAAGCCAGCGTTGATGCAAACGGCTATCAAATGCTTAAAGCACAAGGACGCAAAGAACAACCCACACGGTTTCAACAAAAACGCGATGGTTTAGATGAAATAATTGAAGCACAAAGTGTTCGTCTAGTGTTTGATGGTAAAGCAGACACCATTACTTTATTTGATCAAGCGATTATTCGCCGAGTCTCTAAAAATATTTTACAAGACGAAGTACGCGGTGCAACTATAAAATATTTTAATCAAACCAATTCTTACGAGGTCAATGGCGGCAGCTCATCTAGCCAAGCTAACGGACGTGTACGCACTATCATTGCCCCACGTACAACAGGTCAATAAATATGTTGGATACGCCTACTTTAACGCCCACTGTATTGCCCACTGTATTGCCCACTGTATTGCCCACTGTATTACACGTTGAAAACTTACACAAACGCTATGGCCGCAAAGAAGTTGTGCGGGGTGTGAGTTTGACGGTCAATAGTGCTGAAGTAGTAGGGTTATTGGGCCCTAATGGGGCAGGTAAAACCACTAGCTTTTATATGATTGTGGGCTTAGTCGGCGCAGACCGTGGAGACATCACTCTAAACGGCACAAGTTTAATTAATGCCCCTATGCACATTAGAGCAGCAGCAGGCTTAAGTTATTTACCACAAGAAGCGTCGGTATTTAAACGCTTGTCTGTGCGAGAAAATATTTTAGCTATTTTAGAACTACAACAAGACCCGCACACACATAAACCTTATAAAAATTTGGCTTTATTAAACCGCTTAGAGACATTATTAACTGAATTACAAATTAAACATATCGCTAATAGCAGTGCCGCCAGTCTATCAGGCGGTGAAAGACGGCGTGTTGAAATTGCCCGTGCCTTAGCCTGTAACCCGAGATTTATTTTATTGGACGAACCTTTCGCAGGCGTTGATCCTATTGCAGTAATTGAGATTCAACGCATTGTACGGTTTTTAAAAGCACGCGGCATCGGCGTATTAATCACCGACCACAATGTACGCGAAACTTTAGACATTGTTGACCGTGCTTATATTATTACCGAAGGAACCGTATTAGCAACGGGAACACCCGACGAACTCATTAAAAATGATGCAGTACGCAAAGTTTACTTAGGTGAGCACTTTACTATGTAATTACAGGTATACAAAAAATATTAAATATTAAATATTAAATATTAAAGTTTAAGTATTAAAATCAATGCATTAAATATTAAAGTATTGTCAAAAACTATAGATTACACAATGAATCCAAATGATATAAACATTCCTTTACCTTCTAGTGATGAAGTTAATGCCAGTCAAATAACAGAACATACTAATGTTGATAATTTTTTATCTGATGTAGTTGATTTTAATGTTGATTTAAATACTGAAATAGCCAGTGGCTTAACATTAGACAGTTTACGCTTACCGCCTCACTCTATTGAAGCAGAACGCTGTGTTTTAGGGTGCTTATTGCTGGATAACCATGTCTATGATTCAGTGTCAATTATTGTGAGTGAAAAGATTTTTTACCGTAGTGAACACCAGTGGATTTTTCGTGCTATTGCTCAATTGATTGAAAAATCACGCCCAGCTGATGTCATTACCGTGTTTGAATGGCTACAAACTGCTGGACGAGCCGATGATGTAGGTGGTTTACCTTATATTAATACAGTCTCACAAAGTGTACCATCAGCGGCTAATGCTAAGCGGTATGCCGAAATTGTGCGTGAACGCGGTATTTTACGCCAACTGGCAGAAACCGCAGAAACCATTGCCAGCGACTGCTACCAACCCGCAGGACGTGAAGCCCATGAGTTATTAGACGCCGCTGAAACTAAAATTTTTGCAATCGCTGAACAAGGCGGCAGAAATCAACAAGGTTTTCAACACTTACCCACTGTTTTAAGTGGTGTTATGAAACGCATTGATGAACTGGCACACCGCAACGACCCTTCTGATGTAACAGGTGTATCGTGTGGCTTTAAAGATTTAGATGCCGATACTTCAGGGTTTCAAAGGGGCGATTTAATTATTGTAGCGGGCAGACCGTCTATGGGGAAAACGGCTTTCTCATTAAATATCGCTGAAAACGTTGCATTAACTTCGGGCTTACCTGTTGCTGTTTTTTCTATGGAAATGGGTGCTTCTCAATTGGTAGCCCGTATGTTGGCTAGTGTAGGCGGTATTGATGCACAAAGATTAAGAACGGGACGCTTACAACAAGAAGATTGGGATAAACTTGGACGAGGTTTGTCTAAATTAGAAAATGCCCCTATATTTATTGACGAAACGCCAGGGCTAAGTATTAATATTTTGC
>JBDLSY010000168.1:0-3078 GCA_039805985.1 Pseudomonadota bacterium
TTATATTATTTATATTGTTTATATTGTTTATATTGTTTATATTGTTTATAAATATTATATTTATTTGAATTTACTTAACTTTAATGTGCTGCCCATTGCACAGTATTTAAATCAATACCTTCTTTAAACATCTCCCATAGGGGAGACAGTTCACGCAATTTACCGACTTTAGTCTGCATTAATTGAATAGCGTAGTCAATGTCCGCTTCAGTGGTAAAGCGTCCAATAGTGAAGCGAATTGAACTGTGTGCTAATTCGTCATTACGCCCTAAAGCACGTAAAACATAGCTTGGTTCTAAGCTGGCTGACGTACAAGCACTGCCACTGGAAACAGCTAAACCCTTAACTGCCATAATTAGCGATTCACCTTCTACATAGTTAAAACTCATATTGAGGTTGTGCGGCACACGGTGTGTTAAGTCGCCATTAATATAAGTTTCTTCCATACCTTGTAAGCCTTTTAACAAGCGGTCACGCAAGGCAATAATACGGGGTAACTCAACAGCCATCTCTTCTTTGGCTAAACGAAACGATTCACCCATACCCACAATTTGATGGGTTGCCAGTGTGCCAGAACGCATACCACGTTCATGGCCCCCACCGTGCATTTGTGATTCTAGTCGAATCCGTGGCTTACGGCGAACATACAAAGCCCCTATGCCTTTAGGCCCATAAGTTTTATGGGCAGTAAAAGTCACTAAATCCGCTTGCACTTCGGCTAAATTAATCGCTAATTTACCGGTAGCTTGTGCGGCATCACAATGAAACACAATACCTTTACTACGCGTTAAAGCCGATAAAGCCGCAATGTCTTGTACAACACCGATTTCATTATTCACCCACATAATTGACACGATAATTGTATCGGGGCGAATGGCAGCGGCTAATTGTTCAACGGTAATTAAACCATTGTCTTGTGGTTGTAGGTACGTGACTTCAAACCCTTGACGTTCTAACTCACGGCAGGTATCTAACACGGCTTTATGTTCTGTCTTAACAGTAATTAAGTGCTTACCCTTGTCTTTATAAAATTGTGCTGCACCTTTTAAGGCTAAGTTATTGCCTTCAGTAGCACCTGAAGTCCAAACAATCTCTCGTGGGTCGGCACCGACTAAATCGGCTACATGCTGACGTGCAATTTCTACCGCTGACTCTGCATTCCAACCATAAGCGTGGCTACGGCTGGCAGGATTACCAAATTGGTTAGTTAGCCATGGCAACATTGCATCAACAACACGTGGGTCAATGGGTGTAGTTGATGAGTAGTCCATATACACTGGCATACTCGGTTGATCTAAGCTACTAGCAGGTAAAGTATAGTGAATAGTTGACATAGTAGGACACAGTTTAATTGATGAGTTTTTATTAATTTTTATTAATTATATATATTTATTGTATACATTGTATATATTGTATACATTGTATATATTGTGTTTATTGTATTTATATATCTATGTATGTATTAATTGTGTTTACGTATATGTTTATTTGTAAATTATTTATTTGTAAATTATTTAATAACGATTGATTTATGAAATGTAATAGTTTGATGAATCGGCGTAGTTTTTTTAGCTTGAGTTTCTTGTAATACTAAACTGTTTAAACTAATACTGTGTAAATAATTTAACATCGTGCTATTTAACGATTCCCATAGATGGTGAGTCATACATTGACCCACTCTTCCGTTAGTGCCTGTATCACAGGCTGATTTACTGCCACAATGGGTAGCATCTAGTGGTTCATCAACCGCCAAAACAATATCGGCGACTGTAATGCTATTTATATCACGGCTTAGTTGATAGCCACCGCCTGGACCTCTCACACTTGAAACCAGTGTTTTTCGTCTTAATTTAGCGAATAGTTGTTCTAAATAAGACAATGAAATATTTTGTCTATGACTAATACCCGCTAGTGTGACTGTTTTAAGACCATTTTGCTGGCACAAAGCCAAATCAATCATGGCGGTTACTGCAAAGCGACCTTTAGTAGTTAAACGCATAAGTAAGGCAATTAGCAGTTAATTAACAATTAATTTATAGGTAAAATATATAAAATATATAAAATATATAAAACGAGTAAATAAAACGAACAAATTAAATAGAATAAAATAAAATAGATAAGATGAATAGAATACCCATGTAATTTAGTCAAATTTTACCCTAAATTTGCTTTAAATTAGAGTGATTAAAATTAATTAAATAATTGATGTAACAAAGTAATTAAGTTATGCTTAAAGGCTTAATGTAGATTTTAAAATATGTAATTCCTTAATACTATTATCAAAAAAAGAGTTTTTAGAATGTTTAAGTTCTTCGTCGCTGTTTTTATTGCCCTGAAAGTTGTCCTGAACTAAATGATGACCGTGAATTAAAATAGGTAAGTGTTTAATACACTGATTTTGGGCAACAGCCATAGCGTCATAGTGCGATTTAATCGGGCGTGTAAGTACAAAATCAGCGACGCCCTGCTGCAATTGTAGGCTGCGAGGGTGACCAATACCTAAACGCATACGCCAAAAATTAGCAGACCCTAATTGGGCTTGAATGTCTTTCAAGCCATTATGACCGCCATTGCCGCCGCCTTGTTTGACACGCACTTCACCAGGTAATAAATCTAATTCATCATGAACTACCAATAAGCTTTCGGGTACAAAACGGTGAAAACGCATAAACGGTACAACTGAATGACCACTGCGATTCATAAACGTTTGCGGTTTTATAAGCCACACTGATGTGTTAGCCAATGAAATTTTACACAGTTCAGCATGGTAATTTTTATCTATTTGCCAACGTCCAGCATATATTTGTGCCAGTTCGTTTAATAAAATAAATCCTGCGTTGTGTCGAGTACATTCATACTCTTTGCCAGGGTTGCCTAAGCCAGCGATAATTTGAATGGGAAAAAAAGTGTGCATCAAAAAATAATAGTATTATATGAATAATATAAATAACAATATAAACAACAATATAAATAACAATATAAATGATTATATAAATATTAATAAATTTATATTATTAATGAGAGCAGTAAATGACGGTTAAAATCAAGCTGTTCCGTATTTTACAGTCAGAATTATCA
>JBDLSY010000169.1:0-5507 GCA_039805985.1 Pseudomonadota bacterium
GTACTGGTTGTTGATGATGAATCTGATTTATGCTTGTTGTATGAAACCACATTAAAACGAGCGGGGTATGACATTTATATTGCAGAAGGGGTGCAATCAGCAAAAAAAATTCTAGTACAACACCCTGATATTGTATGTGTAGTGTCAGACTTTCGTATGAATGACGGAACAGGTTTAGACTTATTGCGTTACCTTTCTCAAGCACATATAGGGCTTCCTATCTGTTTAGTCACCGCTTACAGTAGCCCAGAACAATCTGTGCAGGCTTTAAAAGAAGGTGCATTTGACTATTTAAGTAAGCCCGTGAGCGTAGCTGATTTACGCCGTGTTGTCGCTGCAATGGTTGAGCAAAACAAGGCTTATCAAACGCATTCGCCACAGACTTTATTAGCACATATTGAGCAGCGATTACCAGGGCAGTCTACTGCAATGAAAGCCGTGCATCAAACACTGGTTCAATTGGCACAAACAGATGCTTGTGTTGTGATTCAAGGTGAAGCTGGTACGGGTAAAGAGTTGGCTGCACGGGCTTTACATGCAGCTAGTATTCGTGCAACACAGCCTTTTATTGTTTTAGACTGTAGCCTTTTACAAGACAGCAAGGCTGCCGAGCGTGCTTTATTTGGCGAATATGGTGTGAAACAAGGCGTGTTTCAAGCGACTCAAGGCGGTACTTTGTTATTAGATGAAGTGTCTTGTTTACCGATAGATATTCAAATAGCATTGTTAAATGTTCTACAAACTAAGACAATTTCTAAGATAACGCCTGAAGCAATCACTGAAACAAATCACCAAATAAGTAACCAAACACAACGAATTGACGTGCGTATATTAATTAGCACGACTACAGCCTTAAGTCATTCGGTTGCAATGGGTAAGTTGCGACAAGATTTATATTATCGATTAAATATAATGGCTTTACACATGCCACCATTGCGTGACCGTAGTGGTGATGCCCCATGGCTGGCACAGCGTTGGTTACTAAACCATGTGCAAGGCAAAACAATGTCTTTGTCTATGGGAGCCATTGCCTGGTTACGTTCACACATTTTTTCGGGTAATATCCGTGAGTTAAACAATATCATTGAACGGGGTGTAGCCGTGTGTATGGCACAAGGTGAACAGTGTATTGAAGTGATACATTTACAACGCAATGACGAAATAAATAGGCTATCTCAAACATCCAGTGAATCAAATATAGCGAGTAATTTTACTAAAAATCAAATAACTAAAATAAATTTTCCGATGGATTTAACCGCACATTTAGGGGCCATTGAACGGCAAATTATTGAGCAAGCTTTGCAATATACACGGTATAACCGCACTCAAGCGGCGGTATTATTAGGTATTAATGTACGACAAATTCGCTATCGTATTGAACAGCTTGGTATTGAGTGCTAATATTTTTACTATTAAATAAATGATTATGTCTTACACGCCTATCTCTGATTATCGTCCTTTTAAACAATCTAAAAAATCACCTAAAAAAATTATGTTCATCATAATTGTAGTGGTGAGTGGTTTTTTGTTTTTTGTGACTTCAAATAAAAATAAATCAGAACCTATTCAATCTACAATTAAACCAATACAGTCTAGTGCGGCTACTCAATCTAGTACTATCTCACAAGATCAAGCCGAGCAAGCATCGGCTGAAACCCAATTTAAATGGGGATTACAGTATGCTAAAGGCAATGGTGTTGCTAAAAATGATCAGGCTGCTGCTGCTTGGTGGCGACGTTCAGCAGAAAAAGGCTATGTTAAAGCACAGGTTAATATCGCATGGGCATATGAAACAGGGCTGGGACTTAAGCAAGATTTTGATGCGGCACTGATGTGGTACCGTAAAGCAGCCGATCAAAACGATGCTATTGCTCAAAATAAACTAGGTGTTTTTTATGAACAAGGTATCGGTATTGAAAAAAATACAGTGGCCGCTGTTGAGTGGTATCGCAAGGCTGCTCTACAAGGACTGGCTGATGCTCAAAATAAATTAGGTATTATTTATGCCCAAGGAATAGGCGAAGCCGATACACCGGTAGACCCTAGTAAACCATCTGCACCTTACATTAATCAGCAAATAAAAATCCCAAAAGATGAAACAGCCGCAACAGAATGGTTTAAAAAAGCCGCCAATCAAGGTGATATTGATGCACAATATAACTTAGCAATTATGTACGTCAATGGTCTAGGTACAGACAAAAGTGATATGCAAGCTTATTTTTGGACTACTTTATCAGCGGCTAAAGGCAATAAAAATGCTCAAGATTTAAATGATATGATTGCAGATAGACTCACGCCAGAACAAAAAACTCAAGCCAATATGACTGCTCAAGCATGGGTGCCTAATCGGTAATTAGCATTAATATTTAATACTTAATATTTAGTACTTGATATTTGATATTAATTAACGATTAATTATTGATTAATTACTCCACAAATGTTGAATACGCCAATTTTGTTGTAATGCGTGTACCTTTAAGGCTGGGCTAGGATTGCATGCAACAGGATGGCTCACTGCTGCCATCAAAGGAATGTCATTGATAGAGTCGCTGTAAAACCAAGTTTCGGAAAAACTATTAAGTGATAAGCCTTGCATGGCTAACCACTGATTCACCCGTATGACTTTACCTTCTTTAAATGAAGGCGTTCCCACCCAGCGGCCTGTATAAGGGCTATCAGGGTGATTATCAACAGTTTCTGGTTCCGTTGCGATAAGATGGTGAGTATCTAGACCCAAAGAGGCTGCAATGGGTTGCGTTACAAAACGATTGGTTGCTGTAACAATAACAACGGTGTGACCTTGTTGCTTATGGTGTGACAATAAGGCTTTAGCCGCTGGCAATAATGCGGGTTCAATAATATCACGCATAAATTGTGCATGCCAATTGGCTAAAGTGGGGCGTGAATGAGCAGCCAATGGTGCTAATAAAATAGGTAAAGCTATTTCAGCTGTTAATGTTCCTACATTGTAACTATCCATTAGCCGTTGATTTTCAGTGGCAAACTGTACGGCATCAACCGCACCAACAGTGATTAAAAACTGTCCCCAAGCATAATCACTGTCTAAGGGCAACAAAGTATGGTCTAAATCAAACAAGGCTAATACTTTAAATTCAGTGTTTTCAGTGTTTATTTGATAAGGTATTGTGGGCATAATAGCAGTGTAATAATAAAGTAATGTAATAATAAAGTAATGTAGTAATAAATTAAAATAAAGTAGGAGGAACATCTAAAGATATAGATTCATGAAGTAGGATACATTCAGGGTGTAAAGCTAAACTAGGTAAATAAATATGCGTATACCATTGTTGAACTAAATGAACATTGACTGTTTTTTTTAATTTAAGTGCGTAGTGGTTCAGTGTACTAAGGTGGTCTACCAGTACACTTAAGTTACGCTCTAACCGTAACAATAAATAATGTGCAACATCGCCGCTTAACTCAAATCCTAAACGTTGTGCTTGGGCCTGTAAAACATAAATGCTATCGCTGTCCGTTAAGGGTAATAACTCAAACACTAAGCCCCACGATAAACGGCTTGATAAATCAGGCAACAAAGTAGTCATGTGGCTAGGTGGCACACGGCTACTCGCCCAAAAATGTAAATGTGGCGTTGATTTTACGTGGTTATATAAATTAAATGCCGCACGGGCTTGTGTGGTATCTAATTGGTCAATATTATCAATAACTACTGCACAAATGCGGCTATCGTTGAGAGCTAATTCAAATAAACGCGGTGTACTCGTTTCATTTAAACGTAAAGCCCCCGTGGTATTTTCTAATGCCAATGCCAATGCCGATTTGCCAACGCCAGAACCGCCCCAGCAGACCATACAACGGCTTATATCCAATGCGTCAAATAATTGTCGTGATTCATAGGGTATTGTTTGCAGCTGAATAACAGTGCTAGCCCAGTGTTGAACTGCATGTAATACGGCTGCATTGCTTCCAATACGTACATCAGCCAGTTGAGGTTGATACGGAATCTCTAAAGACAAAATTGCTTGCATATATTAAATATTAGCCTTAAATAATCGTGCTTAAGTAAGCATACTTAAATAAGCATACTTAAATAAGCATACCTAAATAATTGTATTTACTCACACTCAAACCATTGTTGTACCAATTGCAACCAATAGCTAACGCCAATAGGAATCAGCTGGTCATTAAAGTCATAACTTGGATTATGTAGCGTACAAGGGCCTAATCCATGCCCTTCTAAACGGTGTTTAGAGTCTACTTGTCCGTTACCAATAAAAATATAACAACCTGGTTTATGCAATAACATAAAAGCAAAATCTTCTGCCCCCATTGTTTGCATCGTATCCCAAATAACCATTGATTCACCCACTACAGTGGTCGCTACTTGACGACAAAACATGGCTTCAGCAACACTATTAATTAAAGGTGGATAATTTCGCTCAAATTGTATATCTAAAGTCATGCTAAACATTTGGGTGATACCTGAACTAATTTCACGCAAACGCGTTTCAATCATATCAAGCACCTCTAAACTAAATGTCCGTACAGTGCCTCGTAAAATAGCTTCATTTGGAATAACGTTATAAGCATCGCCCGCATGAATTTGCGTAATACTCAATACAGCGGCATCAATTGGGCGGGTGTTGCGAGACACAATAGTTTGCAAAGCTTGTGCTAAATGAACGGCCGCCATAATTGGATCTAAGCTTTCATTGGGTATGGCTGCATGCGCACCTTTGCCCGTTAGGGTTAAGGTAAATTCATTGCTACTAGCCATCATCGCACCTGATTTTAAGGCAATTTGCCCTAATGGTAAGCCTGGCCAATTGTGCATTCCAAAAACAGCATCCATCGGAAACTGTGTAAACAAACCATCATCAATCATTGCTTGTGCACCTGCACCGCCTTCTTCAGCAGGCTGAAAAATGACATAAACTGTGCCTGAAAAATCAGGGTTTTGTATTAAAGCCTGTGCTGCACCTAATAACATAGCAGTATGGCCATCATGGCCGCAAGCGTGCATTTTCCCTGGCACGGTACTCACATGTGCGAATTGATTCGCTTCTTGCAAAGGCAGTGCGTCCATATCTGCACGTAAACCAATTGCCCGCATTGTGTGATTTAAAGCTATACGTTTACCGACAATTGTACCGACCACACCTGTTTTACCAATGCCACGTACAACAGGAATACCCCATTGACTAAGGGTATCAGCCACTAAGTTAGCTGTACGGTATTCGGCATAGGACAATTCAGGGTGAGCATGGATGTCGCGTCTAAGTAAAGTCATTTGAGCGGCGTTCGCCATCGCAGTCGCATTAAGGTTCATAGTCAGTTTAGTATTTACACAGTCATAGCAGTATAACAATACTAGAATCTTTCAAAAATATTAAAAATATTTTTAATATTTAATTTTAAGCCTTAAAACTCAAAGTTTGAATCAAGATTTCAAAGGTTTTAAAGATTTCAAAGGTTTTAAAGGTTTTAAAGGTTTTAAAGGTTTTAAAGATTTTAAAGATTTTAAA
>JBDLSY010000170.1:0-6683 GCA_039805985.1 Pseudomonadota bacterium
CATACTTCGTTTAAGTGGAGAAATTTAGCCAGTCATAATGCTATGGTAAGTGTTGTAATTGTGGGAATAAGCAAAGAAGCTCCCAAGCCGCGAAAGCTATTTTCAATTGCTGACAATACAACCGTTGTTATGGCGACTGATTATATTAATGCATATTTATCGACCGCTAAAAACATTATTGTCGATAAGCGTTCAAAAAGTATCAACGGTTTACTTGAAATGAATTTTGGTAATAAACCTGTTGACGGAGGGCATTTATTACTGACACGAGATGAAGTGAATGCGCTTGGGCTAAATAAACAACAGCGCGATAGATTTATCCGTCAAATTTATGGTTCAGCGGAGTTTATTCGAGGCATTAATCGGTATTGCATTTGGCTAGATGATGATTGCCTTGAGGAAGCAATGCAAAATGATCTAATTCGTCACAGGGTTGAAAGCGTTAAGACTATGAGATTAGCAAGCCCAAAAGTCGCAACGGTTTTAATGGCTTCCAAACCTCATAGATTTGGTGAGTTAAGGCAAACAGGACATGAAACAATCACAATTGTCCCCAGTGTCTCATCTGAGTTAAGAGAATATTTACCATGTGGACTGCTTGATAACAAGACTGTTATAAATAATGCCGCATTTGCTATATATGACGCCCCTCTTTGGAATATGGCACTGATTGCCTCAAAAATGCATCTTATCTGGATTGCGACTGTTTGTGGAAGACTTGGCACGGGCTTTCGCTACTCTAACACCCTAGGCTGGAACACCTTCCCCGTGCCGTTTTTGACAGAGAAAAACAAAACTGACCTCACCAAAAGTGCCGAAGACATTTTATTAGCACGTGAGGCACACTTTCCCGCCACCATTGCTGACTTATACGCCCCCGACAAAATGCCAAAGAACTTACGTATAGCCCATGAACACAATGACGAAATATTGGAACGTATTTATATTGGTAGACGCTTTAAAAACGATACTGAACGCTTAGAAAAATTGTTTGAGTTGTATACAAAAATGACGAATAAAGCCGTAAATTCAACCGTAAACCGTAAAATTTAAACTTTAAGCGAATTGCCATAAAACGGCGTTTAACAACTTTTTATATGTGCGTATTTGTTATTATTTTTAACATGAGTTTTTTATATGTTATAAAAATAGCTTTTTCTTAACATGAGATAGGCTTAAATCCGTTAAAATGTTAAAATACAAGAAGTAAATCGTACTCACTCAAAAGCATAAATACACTACTGAATTTGATGGCCTTACAAACTAGCTACCTAATCCCTAATTTACCTCCTGTGGGATTAAATATCCAAAGTCCTGATTTAGTATCAGCTTTAGTGGCAGCTCACCGTAGTCTAGCAGAATTAAAAGGGTGTGCAAGCAGTATTCCTAATCAGGCTATCTTGGTTAATACGCTTGTATTACAAGAGGCAAAAGCGAGTTCGGAAGTAGAAAGTTACGTGACTACGCAAGATGAATTGTTCCAAGCAGATTTGCAAATCGCACAATGGGTGTCGCCCGCTGCTAAGGAGGTTTCGCGTTATCGCGAGGCACTCAATGATGGTTTTTCAAGGATGAAAATTCAGCAAGGAATTATTAGTAATAGTACACTTATTGCAATGTTTCAGCGGCTTAAAAATAGTAGCGAAGCATTTCGTACTAACGCTGGCACTGTGATTAAGAACGAAAAAACAGCTGCAATAGTATTTGTACCCCCTCAAGATGCTGCGAGCGTACAAAAAAATATGGATGCGTTGGAACAATTTATTAACAACGAAACAGCTTGCGATTGGGATCCTCTCATTAAAATGGCATTAATACACCATCAGTTTGAAAGTATCCACCCTTTTAATGATGGTAACGGGCGAATTGGTAGGATTTTATGTGTACTTTATTTAGTACAGACAGGGCTATTAAATACACCCATCTTATACCTATCTCGCTATATTAACGCCCACAAACTACGTTACTATGAATTACTGCAAGCGGTGCGCGATGCGTCTGTAGATAGTGCATCTACTAACATAGCTTGGCTGGAATGGATAAAATTTATGCTAGATGGTGTTGCACAAACTGCACAAGAAGCAGTCGTTTTAGTAAAAGATATGTGTGAGCTAATGACGCAAACTAAGCACCGCATACGTACTAGTACACCAAAATTTTACTCCCAAGATTTATTGAATAACTTGTTTTCCCACCCTTACACCCGTATAGAGTTTGTACAAAGTGACCTAGGCGTTACACGGCAAACTGCGGCGAGGTATTTGCGGGGCTTGGCTCAAGCAGGCGTGTTACAAGAACAGACGCAAGGCAAACATGTTTACTTTATAAATATACCTTTAGTTCAGTTATTGTCGCGGTCAAATTAAATAGATTTTTTGATAATTTTTCAATTTTTATTTAAATAAAAAATACTGTAAAAACTAATGATTAGTGCTTCTAAAACAACGCCTACCTACGCCATACCCACTGTTTCCATTACGACTGCCGCCACAGGCGTGTCCAGTAAACCTGACGAAATGGGTATGCGGGTGATGCAAGCAAGGGCGTATGCCAAACGCGGTGAACAATATTTGTTGATTAAATCGCCGCCTGCATCGGGCAAATCGCGGGCATTGATGTTTATTGCACTGGATAAGTTACACCACCAACACATTAAACAAGCCATTATCGTTGTCCCCGAACGCTCAATCGGTAGCAGTTTTGCCAATGAAGCCTTAAGTCAATATGGCTTTGCGTATGATTGGACGGTTGCCCCACAATGGAATTTATGTAACGCACCGGGGGCTGATGATGTGCGTATCGCAAAATCTAAAGTAGACGCTGTGGCACAGTTTTTAAATAGTACTGATAGGGTATTAGTTTGTACCCACGCTACTTTCCGCTTTGCTATTGAGTCTTTAGGCGTTGCAGCATTTGACCAACGTTTAATTGCTATTGACGAATTTCACCACGTATCCAGCCACGAAGGCAATAAATTAGGTGGACAGTTAAGCGAACTCATTAGCCGTGATAAAACCCATATCGTAGCTATGACGGGTTCATATTTTCGTGGTGACAGTGAGGCCGTATTGTCGCCCGCTGATGAGGCACAGTTTGAGACAATTACTTATACTTATTATGAACAACTGAATGGTTATCAATGGCTTAAGTCTTTGGATATGGGCTATTTTTTTTATACCAATACCTATATTGATGCAATTGCAGCGGTATTAGACCCCGCATTAAAAACGATTGTACATATTCCTAACGTCAATTCACGGGAGAGTTTAAAAGACAAACAAGGTGAAGTCAGTCAAATTATGGACAGTTTAGGACAATGGCAAGGCATTGACCCTGTTACAGGTTTTCATCAAATTAAAACTGCCGATAATAGGGTATTAAAAGTAGCCGATTTGGTAGACGACAGCGATGCCAGCAAACGTTCTAGGGTATTGACCGCACTTAAAGACCCTGCACATAAAAATAACCGCGATCATATTGATATTATTATTGCGTTAGGTATGGCAAAAGAAGGCTTTGATTGGATTTGGTGTGAACACGCACTCACAGTCGGTTACCGCAGTAGTTTAACGGAAATTGTACAAATTATTGGCCGTGCTACCCGTGATGCTCCTAATAAAATACGTACACGGTTTAGCAATTTAATTGCCGAACCCAAAGCCGAACAAGGTTTGGTGGCCGAAGCAGTTAATGATATGCTTAAAGCCATTTCAGCCAGTTTATTGATGGAGCAAGTGTTAGCGCCACGTTATGAATTTACACCCAAAAATACGGGGGCTAAATCAGGCTTTGATTATGGCGATGCGGGTTATCAATTAGAGGGCAAAAATATAGGTGTAAATGCAGATACAGGTGAAATTCACGTTGAAATCAATGGTTTAATCACCCCCAAAAGTGCCGAAGCCAGCCGTATTTGTAAAGAGGATTTAAACGAAGTCGTAACCCATTTTTTACAAGATAAAACGATATTAGAACGGGGTTTATTTGATACTGAAAATACTTTGCCACAAGAATTGACTCAACTAAAAATGGGTAAAATCGTACGCGACCGTTATCCAGATTTAAGCCTTGAAGACCAAGAAGCCGTACGCCAACACGCTATTGCAGCGATAAATATCACTCAACAGGCAAAGTTAATGTTGGCAATAAGCGATACTAATAGTGGGATAGATTCAAACCATACTGGTAGTACTAGCTTATTAGAAGGTGTGCGTAAATTTGTCAATGTCCGTGATTTAGAGATTGACTTAATTGACCAAATTAATCCATTTGAAACTGCGTATACTATTTTAGCAAAAGCGATGAATGAACAGTCTTTACGCCAAATACAAGCCAGTATTGCCAGTAAACACACTGTATTTACCCCCGAGGAAGCCCGCGAATATGCCGAACGGGCTTTAACGTTTAAGAGAGACCGCAATCGCTTGCCTGACATTTATTCATCAGATCCGTGGGAGCAAATAATCGCACAAGGACTTGCCGCGTTTATACGCTACCAAACAGCCGATAACAAAGCAATGAATAAAGTAGTAAATAAAGTAGTAAATAAAGTAGTAAATAAAGTAGTAAACAGTGCGGTTATTTAAGCGTAATTAAAATGAATAATGACGATTTATTAGCCGCTCTTGGAATAGATTTAACACCTGAAGTATCAGCCAGCCATACCCCGTATGAAGAGCGAATCATTGTAGGGTTTGAAGACATTGTGCAGTTTTATCAAACGTATCACCGCCTGCCTGTTAATCATAGCGACCATGATATTTTTGAACGTATTTATGCCGTACGTTTAGAGCAATTACGCCAGTTACCTGATGCTTTGATACTGTTAAATTCATTAGATATGCACGGTATTTTGTCGGGTGCAGCCCATAGCGTCACTGCAATAGATATTGATTCAATGCACACCTTAGGCGACAATGCCTTACTAGCCGCCTTAAACAGTGAGATTCACCATACTCAATTGCCTGAAGGGGCGGTATACACTATCACTGATTTAAAATATGTGCGTTCATTGACTGAAAAAAAAGCCGCTGAATTAATTGGTAAACAGACGCGTTGTGATGACTTTGAAACATTTAAACCTGTGTTTAAAGCGGTTCAAGCTGATTTAGATGCAAATATTCGTACTGCACGGCGTTTTAAGCAAGATACGCATATTAATCAAGGTGAGTTTTATATTTTAGGTGGGCAGATTATTTATGTTGCTGCCGTTGGTGAACAAAAAAAAGATGACTTTGGTAAATGGGACGGAAGGCTACGGTTGATTTATAGCAATGGTACAGAAAGCAATATTTTGCTGCGTTCACTACAAAAAGCCTTATACAAAGACAGTGCGGGACGGCGAATTACTGACGTTAATCCAGGGCCTTTGTTTGCTGATACGGCTGAAGATGATGACACTGCCAGTGGTACTATTTATGTATTACGTAGTTTATCAAACAGTCCTTATATAATTCAACACCGTGAATTAATTCATAAAATTGGTGTAACCAGTGGCACTGTGGAAGCGAGAATTGCTGGGGCAAAAAAAGATGCCACTTATTTATTAGCAGGGGTAGAAGTCGTAGCTACTTATGAATTACACAATATTCATTGCCGTAAGTTAGAAGCGGTTATTCACCGCGTATTAGCCGCAGCACAATTAGACTTAAGTATTGACGACCGCTTTGGGCATTCAGTCAAACCTAAAGAATGGTTTTTAGTGCCGTTGCCAGTGATTGACACAATAGTACAACACCTACAATCAGGCACACTACTGGATTGGCACTATGACCCCGAGCAGGCACACCTTGTAAAAATTGATATTTATTCGCAACAATTAAAAAATACTTAATGTTAACTATTTTAGCGGTAGCACTGCTAAAATTTTTCATCATAAATAATGGTCTAAAAATAGCAGTAATCTATTTTATGACTCTATTTTTTTCAAATATTGCGGCTGAATTTCTAGACTGCCATTATCAGAACTAAGCCAAATAGTGCCATCTTGAACCATAATTTGCAGTGCCATATTACGCTGTGCTAAGGCTGCTAATGTTTGGCTATCACTTGAAGCAATCTGTACAACGGTTAAGTTTTTTAGGCGTATCACCGAATTTTTTAAGCCCTCCCACCATACAGACGTACTGCTGGCAAAAGCGATGACTGTTGTTTGTACGCTACGTGCTGCCACACGTTTAATACGGGCTTCGTCAGGTAAGCCTACATCAATCCAATGTTGCGTTTGTCCCGTTAAATCTTTGTGCCATAAATCAGGTTCATTAGCGTCCCACATACTTTTAGCAAATTCTAGTTGGCCATAGTCTTCGCTAATGGGACGGTATAAGGCAAAGGCTAAAATACGGTTCATCATACGTTCTTCGGTTTCGCTCGGGTGCTTGGCGATAGTCAACGCATGTTCGCCATAACACCCTCTATCCATATCACTAAGAGACAAATTAACTTTATATATCGTTGCTTTAAGTGCCATGTATACCTTTAAATAAACTAAAAATTAAAAATTAAAAATTAAAAATTAAAAACGAAATAAAGTAAATAAATAATCATAATAAAAAATATTTATATAAGCCGCGTAAAACAAATGTATAGTTATAAATTTACTATTTGTTAGACAGTAAACTATCAATCGCTTGCGTTAAATCAGCTTGTTTTATTTCGCCTAAATAACGTTTCACAATGTGTCC
>JBDLSY010000171.1:0-3304 GCA_039805985.1 Pseudomonadota bacterium
CGAACGTTACAACGCGACCTTATTTTTTACAGTACTGCAGTTTATGCGGGCTTAGTACTTATTACGCTGACTTTTACTTTAATTAAATTACTCACACAAGCAGGTGATGATAAAATTGACCCACAATCTGTGTCTGTTTTACTGGGATTTGCAATTATTAATTTTCAAGCCTTGATGCTATCACTGAGCATTTTTATGGGCACTCTGCTGGTGTACAGCCGTATGTGGCGTGACAGTGAAATGGTAGTTTGGCAATCTAGTGGTTTAAGTTTGTATCAGTTTATTGCTCCGACAATAGAATTTTCCCTACCTGTTGCTTTGTTAGCTGCTTTATTTGGCTTGTTAATTGCACCTTGGGCGAATCAGCAAGCCTATCAGTACCGTGACAATTTTGTACAACGGCAAGATATTTCTCGTATTGCTGCACAACAATTTAAAGAAAGTAGTGATGGTTCAAGGGTTTTTTATGTTGGGACATCAGATGAACGGTCGCGTACTGTAAACAATGTATTTATTTTAGAAAAAAAATTGATACACAGTACGCCATCTTCTAGTAAAACAGTGCCTGATTTATTTCCGTTAGAGCCTATTTCAGGTGCGTTTATAGCCGAAAATATTGTTGCCGCTGCCCAAGGGCGGGTATACACTAGTAAAGAAGGTGAGCAATATTTAGAACTTAATCAAGGCAGGCGTTATCAGTTGCCTAGTGCTTCACATACAGGTGCAGCAATATCGGCCGAAACGGCTAATTTTATGCAATTTGACCAATACCGTACTTTATTGGCAACACCATCATCTCATTCTAAAACACTTGTGTTGCCAGCTAAACAACGTTCGTCAAGCAGTTTATTAATAGAGTTAAATGCTATTGCACAAGCTGAATTAACATGGCGTATTAGCGGAGCATTAATGTGTATCATACTAGCCATGTTGGCTGTACCTTTGTCTTATTTTAATCCACGCAGCGGCAAGTCCACCCCTTTAGTAATGGCCGTATTAATATTTATTGTGTATGTCAATGCGATTAATTTAGCCGAAGATTATCTACAATTAGGAAAAATAACTATGTTTACTGCAATCGTAATACCCCACGGTTTAATTTTGCTTTTATCGTGGGGGTTATTATTGTTACGCAATCAGTCGCTTAGACCTTTCGTGGGACAATGGCGTAAATGGGTATCAAAAAATTCAGTTAAATAAATAATTGAAATAATTGAAATAATTGAAATAATTGAAATAATTGATTAGATTAAAATAGATATTATTATCTATCAAGATATTATTTAAGCTGTTTTTAAACCTAATTTGCTAAATTTTAACTAAATAAAATAAAAATATTATAAAAATATTATAAAAAACAACCTACATTATGCCTACTAATACTATAGAAAATAATATTGAACCCAACTTAATAGATGCACCCGATACGTTGGCACGCTGCTTAGTCGCTGATTCACAAGTACGAGCGGTTGCGGTAAATTTACACACCGCATGGCTTGATTTACTGGGTCAAAAGCAATTGCCTTTAGTGGTACAACAGTTATTAGGTGATTTATGCGCTGTCGCCCCTTTGTTAGCCGCTACTTTAAAACTTGATGGGGCTTTGGTACTACAAATTCAAGGTGATTCTAAAAGCCCTGTGCGTTTAATCGTCGTTGAATATACGGCAAACCGTACTTTACGTGCAGCGGTTACATTGAGTGAAACCGTAAATTGGACAGACTTTGCGACACACTTTGTGGCTGTTTCAATTGGGTTACAACAACTGGTCAATGCACAAGGCTTAGGACGTTTTGTTGTTATATTAGACCCAACTCACAAGCTACCTGGACAAAAGCCTTACACTAGTTTAGTACCGATTGTTGGAGACTGTATAGCCCATAGTATTGATTATTATATGGCTAACAGTGAGCAATTACCCACTAAAGTATTGTTGGCATCTAGTTCAACGGCTTGTGCAGGACTATTAATTCAGCGTATGCCTTTATCTGGTGGCATATTAGCGACTCATTTACAGCAAATTACTTTTAACGACCAAGGGCATGAAGTATTAGCCGATGAAGCCCATGATGATACTTGGTTAAGAATGAAGTACCTAGTCAATACCCTTAAACCAACAGAGATGCTGCTGATTAATCCCATAACTTTATTGCGGCGTTTGTTTTGGCAAGAAAATCCTATAGCGGCTGATAGCCAGACGGTACGATTTTTTTGTGGTTGCTCTCGTCAAAAAGTGCAAAATATGTTAAAAATGTTAGGGGCTGAAGAAGTGAATAGTATTGTGGCTGAACAAGGGCAGGTGAGCGTAAATTGTGATTATTGCGGAACTGTTTATCAGTTTGATAGCATTGATTGTGCCGCAATTATGGCTAGTACTTTAAGTACTGAACTCAATTTGGTGCAGTAAGCAACAGGCTTTACGCAAAAATATAAAGTAATCAATCATATTTTTGCGTAATATATCAGTACCAGTTATTCAATACATATTTAAGGATTAGGTATAAAGACATACCCAACACCACGTACAGTCTGTACATATTGAGGGTTGTTTAAATCATCTTGTTCTAATACTTTACGTAAGCGTGAAATTTGTACGTCTAAGCTACGGTCAAAACTGCCTAATTCACGGCCGCGCGTCAGTTCCATTAACCGATCACGTGATAAAGTTTTTTTAGGGTTTTGAGTGAGTATTTTCAAAATACCAAATTCACCAGGTGTCATCACGCATAAGCTTTCACCTTTGTGCAATGTACGGCGACCTAGGTCTAAGTGATATTCACCAAAATTAAATACGGCATCATTTAAACTTGGTGCGTTTGCAATTTCAGGCTCTGGCACACGCTTTAGTACGGCTTGTATACGTGCCAGCAGCTCTTGTGGGCTAAATGGCTTACCAATATAATCATCTGCCCCTAAATTTAGACCTTCAATACGGTTTTCGGTGTCGTTTAATGCCGTGAGCATAATAACTGGCGTATCATCATCAGATTGACGCAGGCTTTTTAAAACTGACCACCCATCTTCGGGTTGCATCATGACATCTAAAACGATTAAATCAAAGCGTTCACGTAGTACCAATTCGCGTAAACGGGCAGCAGTTTCTGCGACTTGAACAACAAAGCCATTTTCTGATAAATAACGGCGAAGTAAGTCACGTAAACGAACATCGTCGTCTAGGACAAGAATTTTAGTTGAGATTGGAGTCATAGTAAGTTAGTAAAAATTAACAAAATAGATAAAATAAGTAAAATAAGTAAAATAAGTAAAATAAGTAAAATAAATAAATAAGTAAAATAAGTAAATA
>JBDLSY010000172.1:0-4165 GCA_039805985.1 Pseudomonadota bacterium
AAGTTTAATAAGTTTTGTTTTAAAAAAGCTTTTACGAAAGCGACATGTCTAATCTGATACAACGGTAAATATTATGGCCTACAATTTAGAAGAGCAAGAACAACTAGATAACTTTAAAGCCTTTTGGTCTAAATGGGGGACTGCACTGATTGTGTTAATTACAGCCTTAATTTTAGGATTCACAAGCTATTACGGTTACCAAATTTATCAACGCAATCAGTCTGAAAAAGCAGCACCTTTATTTGAACAACTGGAAAAAACAACCAATACAATTACTCAAGACTTTGAGATGGATTTAAAAAACAAGTTAAATGCTAATTTAGACGCTAAAACAGTGCCTAGTACAGCTTCTGTTACTGACCCAAAAAATCTTCAACTCGTCAATGACTTGGCTAAAAAATTAATACAACAGTATCCCAACACTGGATACGCCCAAATAGCGGCAACATTGGCAGCAAAAGTACACGCCGATTTTGGTAAAAATACTGAAGCCGAGTATTTATGGCAGTGGCTTGTTGATACGGCTAAAGACCCTGAATACAGTTATTTGGCCCGTTTACATTTAGCGACGGCCATGATTGATGCTAAAAAATCAGACAAAGCATTAGTTTTATTGGTAAAAGATGCCCCTAAAGAATTTGAGTTGTTATATGCCGATCGCCGTGGTGATGCTTTGGTTGATTTGAATAAAAAAACTGAAGCAATTGTAGAATATCAAAATGCTTGGAATTTAGCGGAAAGCAACCTTAATTTGCGTGATTTGATTGATCAAAAAATGCAAGCATTGGGAGCAAATGTGATTAAACCCGTTGTTTCCTCTGATGCTACATCTTCTGATATCACAAGTACTGCTTTAGCCAGTCCTGCTCATTAGTACTTTATATGTGGATATTGCAAGGATTTGCCCGATACGTCTTTTTAATTGGACTGATAACTTACTTATTATTTGGGTGTAGCACGCCCAGTACACCAAAAATAAGCCCTTTGCCGCCTAGCAAACAATCAACGGTTAAACAATCAACGGTTACTTTGACGAAAATATGGCAAACATCATTGCCTGGTTTAATCAGTAACCCACCGATTACCATCAATAATGGCAGTCATTTATTAGTAGCCCATGCAAGTGGTATTCAGCAATATAAAACGACAACAGGGGCTGTTGTTTGGCGTAGCAATATTGGGGCGGTTCAATCTGCTTTAGCGATTAGTAGTGATGAACGCACACTGGTTGCTTGGCTTAAAAATGGCGAAGTTACCGCACTTAATACGGCTACAGGCAAAGCTTTATGGCGTAAAGCCTTGCCAATAGAATCGCGTATTGCCCCCATTTTATTAGAAAATTCTGTCATTATATTAACGACTGATGGCCGTGTTATTGCACTAAATGTAGCCACCGGTGACCGCATTTGGTCACTGTTTCGCGTTGTACCTGCCCTGTCTTTACAATTATCAGGGGCAATGATTGCTATCAACGCAACCACGGTAATAATAGGGTTTCCTGGCGGTAAAATGATGGCACTTAAAGCAGCGACTGGTGAGGTTATATGGGAAGACAAGCTATCTATTACGCAGGGTGTCAATGAAATTGAGCGTATTGCTGACATATTACCCAACTGGCTATTAGTTCCTAAATTAGGTGTGTGTGCTACCGTCTACCTTCAAAGTGTTGTGTGTATTAATGACCGAGGGCAAACGACTTATCAGCACGCTACACATTCAAATGTAGGCTTAATTGCTTCAAGTCAATATTGGTTTTCTTTGAGTGATTCTAATCATTTAAAAGCATGGTTGTTTGAACCTAAAAAAACTATCAACCCATCTAATTTTTCTAATGCAGTAGCTAATACACCACCCACTTGGTCGTTTGAATCTTTAAAACTGCCTAATATGGGGCATCGTTTATTAGCATTAGCGACCAATGAACAATATTTATTAACAATAGACTCTAAGGGAACTTTATATGTACTGTCTCCCAGCACAGGTGTAAAATTAACAGAAACAAAATTAGGTTTTTCTCCAAAAAACAATGTATTGTTGTCGCCAATTATGGTTAATGCAGTCTCTTCAGTTGTTGTAACAAGCAATCAATATTTGAGTTTATGGTCTTTACAATGATACTTATTCATTAGACTTCTTTCAAGACTATTAAAAAGATGTTTATAAGCCTTAAAACTTAAAGTGTGAATCAAGATTTTCAGAATTTAAAGATTTTCAGAATTTTTTAAATCCTGCTTTATCCTTTAATCTTAAAAATCCTGATCCTAAGCATTGTTTATAGAATAAACTGCTTTTAAATTCAAAGATTTTTGGTATAGATACGGTTTTGAAAGAAGTCTATTATTTTTTAACTTTTTATTTTTTATTTTTTATTTTTTTATTAATTCTTAGCGCAAGCACACCTTTTAAGTAAAGCGGGCGCGATTTTTTGAAAGTATCGCAGCCATGTCTGTTTCAGCCCTTGTTCGTTCAGGCCATTTGCCTGTAGTCGCCTTAGTAGGCCGTCCTAATGTTGGTAAATCAACTTTATTTAATCGCTTGACACGTAGCCGTGATGCCATTGTTGCCGACTTTCCTGGTTTAACGCGTGATAGACACTATGGGCATGGGCGTGGTGCTAGTCGCCCGTATTTATGCGTTGATACGGGTGGTTTTGAGCCCATTGTCAAAGAAGGTATTTTTGCACAAATGGCAAAACAAACCCGTCAAGCCATTTTAGAATGTGATGTCGTCATTTTTATGTGTGATGCACGTATGGGTTGCCACCCGCGTGACCATGAAATTGCAGATTTATTAAGAAAAAGTGGCCGTCCTACAGTATTAGCCATTAATAAAGCCGAAGGTATGCGTTCTACAGCGACAGCAGATTTTTATACCTTGGGTTTAGGTGAGCCTTTAGCCGTATCGTCAGCCCATGGTGATGCAGTTGAAGATTTAATTGAAGCGGCTTTAGCTTTATTACCACCTCTACCTAATTCTGTTATCGGTGAGGAGAGTAATTCTTATAATGGCTTTGAGGCAGAAAATGCCCATGACAAAGTACCCCGTATTGCGATTGTCGGCAAGCCGAATGCAGGCAAATCAACTTTAATTAACGCTTTACTGGGTGAAGAACGTTTAGTCGCCTTTGATCAACCTGGGACTACGCGTGATGCCATTGAAGTGCCTTTAGACAAAGACGGTAAACCCTATATATTAATTGATACTGCCGGATTACGCCGCCGAGGTAAAGTATTTGAAGCCGTTGAAAAATTTTCAGTTATCAAAACTTTACAAGCCATTGAACAAAGCAATGTAGCCGTTTTATTATTAGATGCTGTAGAAGGCCCTACAGAGCATGATGCACATATTGCTAGTTTTATTGTTGATTCGGGCCGTGCGTTGGTGGTTGCATTAAACAAATGGGATATTATTGCTAGAGACGATAAGGAAAAAATAAAAGAAGACACTATGCGTAAACTCAAGTTTTTGAGTTTTGCCAAATTTGTAACTGTTTCAGCTTTAGAAGCTAAAGGTTTAAGCCCTTTAATGCTGGCTTTAAACCAAGCACATGCAGCCGCTTATGCCAAGTTATCTACTAATAAATTAACCAATACGATGCTTGAAGCCCAGCAAGAACAAGCCCCGCCTCGTAAAGGTTTTTCACGCCCAAAATTACGCTATTGTCATCAAGGTGGACAAAACCCGCCCTTAATTATTGTTCATGGCAACAGTTTAAACAGTATGCCTGAAACCTACACACGCTTTTTAGAGGGCCGTTTTAGAGCCGTATTTAAGCTAGAAGGCACGCCAATGCGTGTGGAATACCGTACATCAGACAATCCATTTGCACCTGAAGATAAAACTATACCGACTAAAGCTAAATCAACTACAGCGGTTAAAAATAAATACATTAAGGCAGCTAAAGATGAAATAGCAGAAACAGCTGGGGCGATTCCTCGTAAGCGTGTTTTGACTGCTGTTGATAGCTCACAAGACTTGGCCCCTAAAGACAGAATGAAGTTGCGTATTGCGATTGCTAAAAAAACCGTTAAACAAGTAGGTAGTACGATTACTAAATATAAAGAAACAGGTCGCCCGATGGTTAAACGCGGACAAAAAAGTTTAAAAAAATAAAAATACTTAAATAAATAATAAGTTAATAAATAATAAAAACAATCATTAATAA
>JBDLSY010000173.1:0-3518 GCA_039805985.1 Pseudomonadota bacterium
AATACAATACATAGTAATACAATATATACTAATCGAATTGATATCCGCTTACAACAACTTAAAGCACAAGGACGAAAGGCTTTAATTCCTTTTATTACCTGTGGAGATCCATCGGCTGCAATAACTGTGCAATTAATGCATGCTTTAGCAACCGCAGGGGCTGATGTAATTGAATTAGGCGTGCCTTTTTCAGACCCTATGGCTGATGGTCCTGTGATTCAAAAAGCCAGTGAACGGGCTTTAAATGCAGGAATGACTTTACGCGGTGTCTTGGCAGTGGTGGCACAATACCGTGAGCAAGGCGGGACTTTACCTGTTGTATTGATGGGTTATGCAAATCCAATTGAGCGTATGGGCATTGAATTGTTTGCTAAAGCAGCACATCAATCTGGAGTTGATGGGGTATTAACAGTAGACTACCCACCTGAAGAAGCAGTTGAACAGGCAGTTATTTTTAAGGCACACGGTTTAGCACCCATTTTTTTAATTTCACCGACAACCAGTATACCCCGTATTCAATCTATTGCGGCTACAGCAAGTGGATACATTTATTATGTTTCTATAAAAGGAATTACGGGTGCCGCTAATTTAGATGTGGTTGCGGTATCAGATAAATTACAGTTGATTCGTCAATATACCCAGCTACCACTGGGGGTTGGCTTTGGAATTAGTACGCCTGACATCGCTGCTGATGTGGCTAAAGTTGCTGATGCAGTAGTCATTGGTAGTAAATTGATCCAGTTGTATGCTCAATCACCTGAAGGACAGGGAATTCAAGTAGTACAAAATTTTATTGCGACAGTCCGCGAGGCCATTGATGCCCCGTAAATATTTTTAATATAAATTTCAATTGATTGAATAATATAAATATAAGTATAAATATAAGTATAAATATAAGTATAAGTATAAGTATAAGTATAAGTATAAATATAAGTATAAGTATAAGTTTTATAATATATAAATATAAGTATAAATATATAAGTGCTTTAATTTAAAAGGAATACAGAATGAGCAGTATGAGTGATGTCAGTGTTACTACCAGTAACTGGATTGAAGGTCAGCATACCCCGGGTGTAAAAGCCGATGACGGTAGTGAAAAAAAAGTAATCCCTGATGGGGTATGGAGTAAGTGTGGTGCATGCGGTGAAACTTTATTTACACCAGATTTAATTAAAAATCTAAATGTATGTCCAAAATGCTCGCATCACATGCGAATTAACGCACGGTTAAGAATAGCCAGTTTATTAGATGAATTACATCAATATGAGCTGGCAGGTGATGTCATGTCGGTTGATACACTTAAATTTACGGATAGCAAATCATATATTGATCGGCTTAAAACAGCGCACGATGACAGCGGTGAAACCGATGCCTTGCTGGTAATGGCAGGTACTATTGAAGGTCAGCCTGTAGTGATTGCGGCATTTGAATTTGGTTTTATGGGCGGCAGTATGGGTAGTGTCGTGGGTGAGCGTTTTGTTCGTGGTGTACAAGCAGCAATAGACAAGCAAGCCGCGTTTATTTGCGTTACAGCAACAGGTGGAGCAAGAATGCAAGAAGGGGTATTGTCATTGTTTCAAATGGCAAAAACCAATGCGATGTTGGCGAAGTTATCAGAGCAAAAACTGCCATTTATTAGTTTATTAACCGACCCAACGATGGGCGGTGTATCGGCTAGTTTTGCTTTTATGGGTGATGTAGTGATGGCTGAACCCAAAGCATTGGTTGGTTTTGCAGGGCCGCGCGTGATTGAAAGTACGGTGCGTGAAGTGTTGCCTGAAGGCTTTCAACGTGCTGAATTTTTATTGCAAAAAGGTGCGATTGATATGGTTGTAAGTCGCCATAAACTGAAATCAACCATTGCCAGTTGTATTGCAATGTTGTTAAAGAAATAAATATTTTCTAAGCTGTAAAAAATATTTTTATGGCTTTTTATGGTTTTTTTATGACAACAAAAAATATTGAAATAATTAAATCGCCTTTGAATTATATCGGTGGTAAGGCAAAAATATTAGACCAAATTTTGCTATTATTTCCAAAAGAAATTAATAATTTTATTGATTTATTCGCAGGTGGTTGTAATGTGGGAATTAACGTCAGTGCTAAAAAAATTTACTTTAATGATAACTTGACTTACTTAATTGAAATGTATCAAATATTTCAAAAAAACAACCTTGACACAACCATTTTATATATTGAAAACCGAATAAAAGAGTTTGAGTTGTCCTTGAATAATGAAGAGGGATATAAAGAAATGAGAGAACAATACAATAAACAAAAAAATCCTTTGGATTTATTTGTTTTAATTGCCTTTTCATTTAACCATCAAATTCGTTTTAATAACAACCATAAATTTAACAACCCTTTTGGACGCGAAAGAAGTAGTTTTAATGCTTCAATGAAACAAAACTTGAAAAAGTTTATTATCAGGCTAAAAGCAATAAATGTAGAGTTTAAAAATGTTTGCTTTAATAATTTTGATTTTACGCTTCTAAATAGCAACGATTTTGTTTATTGCGATCCACCTTATTTAATTACAACAGGCACTTACAATGATGGAAAAAGAGGCTTTAAAGGTTGGACAGACAACGAAGAAAAACAACTTTTAAAAACACTGGATAATTTAAATAGTCAAAATATAAGATTTGCACTGTCAAATGTTTTAGAGCATAAAGGAAAATCAAATGATATTTTAAAATCTTGGATTGCAGGTAACCCAAATTATCAAATTAATTTTATTGACCATCATTACTCTAATTCAAATTATCAAACACTTGTAAGAGGTAAAGATGCGAGTATTGAAGTGCTTATAACCAATTATCAGCCTCAAATACCACAAAAAAACAAAACGCTTTTTGATGAATTTAATTGATAAACTTAATTGTTAGGATTTTATGAGGTATATCGGAAATAAAGAAAAGCTGCTTGACACAATATATCAAGTAATGCAGTCAAAAAATATTCAAGGCAATTCTTTTTTTGATTTTTTTGCAGGTACAACAAGCGTAAGCAGATTTTTTAAAAAATTAGATTATCAAATATTTTCATCAGACTTATTGTATTTCTCTTACGTTTTACAAAAGGCTTATGTTTCAAATAATCAAGTCTTAACTTTTGAAAAATTATTGAATGAAATCAGCTTCCAAAGTGCTTCGCTCTTTGCTTCGCCTTTACACATTGTCGTTGAGTATTTAAATCAAATTGAACCCGTTAACGGTTTTATTTTCCAAAATTATACGCCTTGTGGAACTTCTGAATTAGAAATTCCACGAATGTATTATTCTGACGAAAACGGAAAAATAATTGATGCAATTAGACAAAAAATTGAACTTTGGAAAACGGAGAATTTAATAAATGAAAATGAATATTTTATTTTATTGGCTTGTTTAATTGAAACTGTTCCTTTTTACGCTAATATTTCGGGTGTTTATGCAGCATTTCAAAAAAAATGGGACCCAAGAGCAGTAAAAAAAATGATTTTACGACCGGTTGAATTTGTTGTAAACAACAAAGAAAAT
>JBDLSY010000174.1:0-5399 GCA_039805985.1 Pseudomonadota bacterium
GAACACCCGTTGGGTGGATGACTCAACTAAGTTCAGTGTATTTAATTGGTGTTGCATACATCGCAGCTATATTGTTTTATAAAAAACAAGAACGATTACGATTGGCTTTATTTATATTTGACACAGTCGGTTTAGGTGTTTTCACATTAATTGGCTTAGAAAAAGGGCTTGCTATTCACTTAAACCCGTTAATTTGTATTGCCTTAGGCACAATCACAGGGTGTTTTGGAGGGGTTATTCGTGATGTATTATGCACCGAAATTCCTACCATTTTTAGAAAAGAAATTTATGCTACATCGTGTATTTTAGGCGGAGTGGTATTTTTTATACTGAAACAAATGAATCTAAACAATGATGTTATTCATGTAATTGCTTTACTAACCATCATTTTTACCCGCTTAATTGTGACTTATTTTGGTTGGCATTTACCTACTTTAGAGTATTCACAACCCGCTGAACCTAAAAAATAAGCACCGCTGAAGTTTATCAACGATGCTTAAAAAAAGTAAAAGTTAAATGTATTTAGGCAACAGGTTTATAACGCACCCGCTTAGGTTTAGCCCCTTCTTCGCCTAAGCGTTTTTTCTTGTCGGCTTCATATTCTTGATAATTGCCATCAAAAAAGTGCCAATGTGAATCACCTTCACAAGACAAAATATGCGTAGCAATACGGTCTAAAAACCAACGGTCATGACTGATACACATCACACTGCCTGCAAACTCTAATAAAGCGTCCTCTAATGAACGTAAAGTCTCAACATCTAAATCGTTTGAAGGCTCATCTAATAACAGTACATTGCCACCTTCCAGTAAAGTTTTAGCTAAGTGTAAGCGTCCACGCTCTCCGCCCGACAAAGTCCCTACCAGTTTTTGTTGGTCATTGCCTTTAAAGTTAAAACGGCCAATATAAGCCCGACTAGGCATTTCAAACTGACCAATATTAACAATATCTGAACCCCCAGAAATCTCTTCCCAAACGGTTGCAGTTGCGCTTAAATCTTCACGGCTTTGATCAACGGCGGCTATTTTGACTGTTTGCCCAAATTTAATTGAACCAGAATCAGGCTGCTCTTTACCTTGAATCATTTTAAACAATGTTGATTTACCCGCACCATTAGGCCCGATAATCCCAACAATTGCCCCCGCTGGAATCACAAAGCTTAAATTATCAATTAATAAACGGTCACCAAAAGATTTTGACACACCATTAAACTCAATGACTTCATGGCCTAAGCGTTCAGCTACAGGAATAAAAATCTCCATGGTTTCATTACGTTCTTGATATTCATGGCTTGATAACTCTTCAAAACGAGCGATACGGGCTTTACTTTTTGCTTGACGGCCCTTTGGATTTTGACGCACCCACTCCAATTCTTTTTTCAAGGCTTTGGTACGTGCATCTTCGCTTTTCTTTTCACCGGCTAAACGAGTCGTTTTTTGGTCTAACCAATCGGTGTAATTGCCTTTCCAAGGAATACCACTGCCACGGTCCATCTCTAAAATCCATTCAGCGGCATTGTCTAAAAAATAACGGTCATGCGTAACCGCAACCACTGTTCCTGGATAACGCTGTAAAAATTGCTCTAACCAATCAACCGATTCAGCATCTAAGTGATTAGTAGGTTCATCAAGCAACAACATATCAGGCTTAGACAACAATAAGCGACACAAGGCAACACGACGCTTTTCACCACCAGACAGTACACCAACAATAGCGTCCCAAGGCGGTAAACGCAAAGCGTCCGCTGCCATTTCTAATTGATGGTCATCAGCCCCTGCACTGGTAGCAATAATCGCTTCAAGTTGAGCTTGCTCGGCAGCCAGTGCATCAAAATCAGCATCTTCTTCTGCATAAGCCGCATACACTTCGTCAAGCCGTGCTTGGGCATTTTTAACATCACTTAATGCACTTTCAATTGATTCTCGGACGGTGTGCTTTGGGTCAAGTTCAGGTTCTTGTGGTAAATAACCCACTTTAATACCTGGCATAGCAATGGCTTCGCCTTCAATGTCTTTATCAACACCCGCCATTATTTTTAATAAGCTAGATTTACCTGACCCATTTAAGCCTAGTACACCAATTTTAGCTCCTGGGAAAAAACTTAAAGAGACATCTTTAAGAATATATCGCTTTGGCGGCACCATTTTGCCGACGCGGTTCATGCTGTAAACGTATTGCATTGTGAGTCAGTATTAATTAAGGTTTAAAAAAGTAAGGAGAAATATTTATATATATTTATGTATGTATTTGTATATTTATGTATTTGTATATTTATGTATTTCTATATTTACTTATATATTTATATGTTTATATGTTTATATGTTTATATGTTTATATGTTTATTAGTTAAAAAGTAGAGTAAAGCTAAATCTAATTTTAGCGTTGCTATCAATACAGCGTTATGAAACTTAAGCAATTTTTTTTAATAAAGTATCTATTTGTAGTTGTTGTGCCAGCAATTGCTGGCGTAGTTTTTCTAAACTAGCTTGGACTGGGTCGTCATCGGTCGCTAACACACCATACGCATTAAAAACAATCTGTGGTGTCATCGTCTCATTATTAGTGGTTATCACATCAACATCTTGTTTATGACTCCCAATTAAACGTGCTGGAACACCAACCGCCGTTTGACCTGCTGGAACAGGTTTAACAACCACAGAGTTTGAACCAATCCTTGCTCCATCACCCACAGTAAACCCACCTAATATTTTTGCACCTGCACCAACAATAACGTTTTTTCCTAATGTTGGATGACGTTTAACCTTATACAGTGATGTACCGCCCAAAGTAGCGCCTTGATAGATAGTACAGCCGTCACCTACTTCAGCCGTTTCACCAATAACAACCCCCATACCATGGTCAATAAATACATTGCGTCCAATTTTAGCACCAGGGTGAATTTCTACTCCAGTCAACCAACGTGCTAATGCGGATAAAAACCGTGCAGCCCACAACCAATCACGAATAAACATTTTATGACTAATACGGTGTATCCAAATTGCTTGTAAACCTGGATAACAAGTTACCACTTCAAAACGGCTTGTAGCAGCAGGGTCACGTTTTAAAATATTGTCAATATCATTTAATAATGTGTCTATAAGTGTCATAAAGTACTATCTTTTTTATTTTTTAATATTGTGATTGTTTTTAATATTGTGATTATTATTTTATTTTTATTTTATTTTTATTTTATTTTTAATTTATTTTTAATAATGAATGTAACAAAAATAACAAAAATAACAAAAATAATAGAGGTAACAAAGATAACAAAAGTAACACCATTTATACGCGATGATAAGGATGATTATTTAAAATGCTCCAAGCTCTATAAAGCTGTTCAGCCAGCAATACCCGTACCATCATGTGCGGTAAAGTTAAACTAGATAAGCGAATTGCCATGTCTGCTTTTTTTTTAAACTCACTATCAAGTCCATCAGTACTGCCAATGTAAAACACCACATCACGGCTAGTGTGTTGCCAACGTATCAAGTAATCTGACAAAGCGACTGTAGTTAAATCTTTACCACGTTCGTCCAAAATAATACGTAAAGCACCTTTGGGCGTAGCGGCCTGCAACTGCTCTGCTTCTTTAGCTAAGATAGCCGCAACATTGGTATTACCTAGCCGATCAATGGCTTTTAACTCTTTTAAGTACAAAGCACAATCAGCAGGCAAGCGTTTTTGATATGAAAAAAAAGCTTCTTCTACCCAGTCTGGCATTCCTTTGCCCAAGGCGATAATATGTAAATTCATCAAATTTTAATGATTATCTAGTTTAAAAAATACTTTAAATGATTAATTACACTGGCTAAACAAAGACAATTAATGGTTAAGATATATGAACATTTTAAAGCCTCTACGTTTTTTATTTGAACTGTGTTTAGAATTTTTTTGATAGTTTTAACCGAAAAATTAGTATAATCAGGGAGTATTACTTAATTTAAATTTCCAAATAATTTTATCCACACTTAAAATCTATGTAAAACTAATAAAATCATTCTTCCATTTTATACTAAACTAATCTAGTTTGAACGGTGTAAAACATACTAAATAACATGGCTTATAGCTTTTAAGCTGCCTTACTTATGATCAATTTAATACAGCGCTTAAAAGTAGTTTTTATGTCTTGGTTGCACGGAGAACATTCGTTTGAACACCAATGGCATATCGGTAAACTAGGTATGAGTTTTCAGGCTGTTTTAACTGTTATCATTATTATTTTTGCTAAATTAGCCAATGAGAGACAAATTGAAATACGTTCTCTAATTGTACACAGCAACATATTTGCAATACAGACACAAAATATTCACGATACTTTGCAGCAGGTCAATTATCAACAGTTACTTATTTTACATACTTATCAAAACAAAGGTAGTAGTGTGCTAAGTGTTCAATCTAATGAATATAAAGCGTTAGCTAACTCGCTAAAAACACTAAAATCAAATATTGAATACTTTAAACAGAGTACCAATCAAACGCTCAATAAAGCAGAGAGCCATGCAGATGCAATGGTGAGTAATGATGATATTTTAAATGTGTCTATGACCTTAAACAGGAAGCTGGCGTATTTTATTAAGGCTAATAATGAATATGTGGTCAAATTAGGTCAAACAACCACTAATAACTTTAATGCCCACCAAGTTTTGTATCAAAAAATCAAAAATATTGGGGCAGAAATAGACCAAATCACACTAGAATTATCAAAAAGAATAAATCATCAAGCAGCCACTTTAAACAGTACCGCAGAGTCTGGTGCTAATTTATTGTATTTATGTATCATAATATTCAGTGCGGGTTCACTGTGCTGGAACGCTGCTTTACTGTATTTATTAAGCCGAAATATACGTTCTAATTCAGTGCTAGTTCGCCGTATCACCCGATTAGCGAATGCTGATCCGTTAACGGGTTTATTGAATAGACGTGCTTTAAATATGGCTTTTAAAACATTAACTTTAGCAGCGGGTGTCCCTAAAATACATAACATAGCCAATGGTAGATACGATGACAATAGAATACAAACAGCAAAATTCTCTGCCTGTTTGATGTTAATTGACTTAGACCATTTTAAACGCTTCAATGATACCTTTGGTCATGTAAAAGGTGATGAACATTTAAAAAAATGTGCTTCTATGTGGAAAAAAAATGTTCGTTCTAAAGATTTTGTGGCACGTATGGGTGGCGAAGAATTTGCTATCTTGATGCCAAATTGTGACGAACTACACGCTGATGTCACAGCAAAACGTCTGCAACAATCTATGCCTGAAGGTACTAGTTTTTCTGCGGGGATTGCTTTGTCTTTACCTGGTGAAAGCTTTGTAAATTGGTATAAGCGGGCTGATAAAGCTTTATATTTAGCCAAACAACAAGGTAGATGCAGAGCTGTTTTATACAGTCAAAT
>JBDLSY010000175.1:0-2992 GCA_039805985.1 Pseudomonadota bacterium
AATGTTTGCTGCCTAACAGACGCGTTGAAGTCATTGTAAATGGTAGAGTATATAAACGATAGTGTGTAATATAAAGGGCATATTTTATGTAGTAGACTACTTTTAAAAATCAGTTTATCCCAAAAAATATTTGAGTTTTAAGGTTTAAAAACACACATTTTTAACAGTAAATAGTCTGTGTTTTATTTAAATCAGATTGGTATACTAATTGACCGTCCATTAAAGTTGCCTGTACCACAGCAGGCAATTCCATTCCTGTAAAAGGCGTGTTTTGTCCTTGAGAGCGTAAACATTTGACAATTTGCCAAATATCAGGATTAAACAACACTAAATCAGCCACTGAACCTACCATTAGACTGGGTGTATGACGGCGTAACACTTTAGCAGCACCTGAAGTTAGACAAGCTAAAGCCGTACTTAATGATAATTTTTCTTGTAGAGCCCATTGGATAACGATAGACAATAGTAACTCAACACCACTAGCACCTACACTGGCTTCAGCAAAAGGCAATAATTTTGCATCAATATCTAAGGGTGTATGGTCTGAACATATTGCATCAATCGTGCCGTCTAATAAACCCGCACGTAGAGCCAGTCGGTCTTGATTAGAGCGCAAGGGTGGATTAAAACGCATCTGTGCATTAAAGTAACCAATATCGGTATCACACCAATGTAAATGATAGGCACTGACATCACATGTTACAGGTAAGCCTTGTGTTTTGGCTTCACGTACTAACGCTACACCACGGGCAGTAGAAACACATTGAATATGAACAGGTGTTGGGTTACTGCGTAATAGTTCAAATAAAGTAAGTAAAGCAATGCTTTCTGCAGCAACTGGAATACCCGATAAACCCATACGGGTTGCATAAGCGCCACTCGCTGCTACGCCCGAAGCTAACTGACTATTTACAGGCCTTAACCAAACAGGTATTTGATAGGTCTTAGCATAATTTAAAGCCCGAGCTAATACCTGAAGATTAGATAAAGGTATTGACCCTTGACTAAATGCAATACACCCTGATTCAGCAAGCTGGGCTAATTCACTCAGTTCAAGTCCTTGAAGCTGACGCGTTAAAGCCCCTAAAGGTAATACACGGGCTATCGCTAATTTTTCAGCACGTTGTAATAACATTTCAACTAAACCAACTTCATCAAGTACAGGTAAAGTATCTGGTGGACATACGACGGTTGTTACACCACCCGATACCGCTGCGGCGAGTTCAGTGGCCATTGCCTGCTTGTGTTCATAACCAGGTTCACGTAATCGAACTGATAAGTCAATTAAGCCTGTTGTTAATATACAACCACTACCATCAATGACTATATTTGCCATGAAGTCAGTCGGTGCTTGATCTAAGGCAGCAATTTTATTGCCTTGAATATGTAGCGTTTGTATTTTGTCTAAATAAGTAGCGGGACAAATTAACCGCGCATTTTTAATAGTAATATTCATGGATTTATTTTCCTGTACCAGCCAATGAACTCATCACGGCCATACGTACAGCAATTCCGAAGCTCACTTGCGGCAAAATGACCGCTTGACTACCATCAGCAACTTCCGAATCAATTTCTACGCCACGATTCATCGGCCCTGGATGCATAACAATAGCATCAGACTTAGCTAAAGCTAACTTAGCCGGTGTTAAACCAAAGTATTTAAAATATTCTCTTTCACTAGGAAGTAACCCGCCTTGCATGCGTTCATTTTGTAAGCGGAGCATTATGATGACATCAACATTTTTTAAACCCTCTTCTAAATTATTGAATATTTTTACGCCCATATTAGCCATATCATCAGGAATTAAAGTGCGTGGACCTATGACTCTGATTTCTGGTACACCTAAAGTGGTTAAAGCGTGAATATCACTACGTGCAACACGGCTATGTAGAATATCGCCGACAATCGCAACGGTTAATTGGGTAAAATCTTTTTTGTAATGCCTAATAGTATACATATCAAGCAAGCCTTGCGTAGGGTGTGCATGACGACCATCACCCGCATTAATTACGTGGACAGTGCCGTTGTGTAAGCGATTAAGGTGTTGTGCAATTAATGTAGGGGCACCACTTTGAGTGTGACGTACTATAAACATATCTGCTTGCATAGCCGCCAAATTATCAACGGTATCTAGCAAACTCTCACCTTTACTGGCACTGCTCGTTTGTAAGTTCAAAGTGAATAAATCTGCACTAAGGCGTTTAGCGGCAATATCAAAAGTAGTACGCGTACGAGTAGAGTTTTCAAAAAATAAATTAAATACACTGTTACCACGTAATAAGGGTACTTTTTTGACATCACGGTTACCAACACTAATAAATTGTTCAGCAATATCTAAAATATTAAAAATATGTTTTGATTTTAAGCCCTCTAAAGTGAGTAGATGAATAAGTTCACCATGATTATTAAATTGCGGATGCTTCATGAGTATTTATTAATGTTTATTTTTATAGTTTATAATTTTTTATAAATTATCAGTGTCTCTTGATTGCGTGCCGTCAATATAAAATTCTAAGCCATATTGATTGTTTTCATCAATGGATAATTGACGCAAATTAATTTTTTGATGCGTCATTAAAACCAGTTTTCCACCGCAAAAATCAGGCTTTATAGGTAGCTCTCGCTCACAACGGTCTGCCAAAATAGCCAATTTTACACTGGCTGGACGGCCATACTCAAACAATTCATTTAAAGCCGCACGAACGGTTCGCCCAGTGTGTAATACATCATCAACCAGTATGATATTACTGCCTTGTATAGTCAAGGGTAATCTTGAAGCACGTTTTTGCTTGTGCAAACCGACTAGAGGAAAATCATCACGTTGTAAAGTAGTAGACACGGCACACAAGGGCTGGATAAACCCTAAATCTGCGTGTAATTTTTCAGCAACCCAATAACCTCCTGTATGAATACCCACTAAAATAACTGTTTCTTTATCAATTGTAGCTGCCTGTAATTCAGCGCTTATTTGACTATTTAAACGTGTGTACA
>JBDLSY010000176.1:0-8657 GCA_039805985.1 Pseudomonadota bacterium
AATTAAAAATTAAAAATAATAATAATATTAATCATACAATTAATCATAAATTTATCAATAGCTTATTAATAGCTTTTAATAGCTTTTAATAGCTTATTAATAAAGTGAGCGTTTTGTCGGTTTAATCCGACAATTTAATTTAGATTAATGGCTAGTTTTATGGGTAAGCGATACTATACTTGCTCAAGCTTTATGGTATGCGTTAAAGTAGCGTATGAATACAATTTACTCTCCTCCTACTTTGACGATGATGCAAAATCGATCACATTTAAATTGGTTAGAAGCTGAAAGCATTCACATTTTGCGCGAGGTAGCGGCGGAATGTGCAAAGCCAGTTCTCTTATTTTCAGGCGGCAAAGATTCGCTGGTATTATTGCGGTTAGCTGAAAAAGCTTTTCGTCCTGGGAAGTTTCCTTTTCCATTAATGCATATTGATACTGGACACAATTATGATGAAGTCATTGCCTTTCGCGACCAACGGGTGGCTGAAATCAACGAACAACTGATTGTACATACTGTAGAAGACAGTATGGCACGGGGTACAGTCGTTTTAAAAGGTGAAAACGCTAGCCGTAATGCTGCTCAAGCAGTGACTTTATTAGAAGCGATTGAAACCCATGGCTTTGATGCCTGTATTGGCGGTGCGCGCCGTGATGAAGAAAAAGCCCGTGCTAAAGAACGTATGTTTAGTTTTCGTGATAGCTTTGGTCAATGGAATCCTAAAGCACAGCGGCCTGAATTATGGAATGTATACAATACTAAAGTACATTTAGGTGAAAATATGCGAGTCTTTCCGATTAGTAATTGGACTGAATTAGATATTTGGCAATACATTGCACGAGAGAATTTGGCTTTACCCAGTATTTACTACACCCATAAACGTGAAGTCGTGCGTAAAAATGGTTTATTAGTACCCGTAACACCACTCACGCCCCCCGCAAATGATGCCTTAATTGAAACCTTAGATGTGCGTTTTCGTACAGTAGGCGATATTTCTTGTACGTGCCCAGTTGAAAGTGTGGCTATGACGCCTCAAGATATTATTGACGAAACCATTTTGTCTGATATTACCGAGCGCGGTGCAACCCGTATGGACGATCAAACCAGCGAAGCCAGTATGGAAAAGCGTAAAAAAGAAGGTTATTTCTAATGAATACAGTTCAAAATCCTAATAGCCAGCTTGATGCGGCACATACTGCAATCATAGACAGTTCTGTACTACGGTTTATTACTTGTGGCAGTGTTGATGACGGTAAAAGTACTTTAATTGGACGTTTATTGTACGATTCAAAAGCAGTGTTTGCTGACCAAATAGAAGCGATTGGACGGGCTAAACATAGACGTACATCTAATAATACCGTTGATTTGTCTCTGCTTACTGATGGCTTAGAAGCCGAGCGTGAACAAGGCATTACGATTGATGTTGCGTATCGCTATTTTGCGACGCCGCAGCGTAAATTTATTATTGCTGATACCCCTGGGCATGAGCAATATACCCGTAATATGGTTACGGGTGCTTCAACGGCTGATGCCGCTTTATTATTAATTGACCCTACCCGTGTAATTAATGGTGCATTGTTACCGCAAACAAAACGTCATGCTGCTTTAGCTAAACTACTAGGCACACGTCATATTGTTGCTGTAGTTAATAAAATGGATTTAATCGCTTATAGTAAAGACAAATATGATGAAATTGTCGAGTTACTCAATAAGTTATCTGATAGTTTAGGGTTACCACCTTTAGTTGTCATTCCTGTGTCGGCTTTACAAGGTGATAATGTCGTTAATTCTAGTGAACATTTATCTTGGTACACAGGACAGCCGCTATTGAAGTTACTGGAAAATTTACCGAGCAATGATGATTTAGCGCTGAATCAAGCGATGCGTTTTACTGTGCAGTATGTTATTCGGACTGATGGCAGTAAAATCGATGATTTTCGTGGGTTTGCTGGTTTTGTAGCCAGCGGCACTGTGTGTGTCGGTGATACGGTTATCATACAGCCGAGTGGCGCAATCGCTACAGTTACTCGTTTACATACTTTTGATGGTGATTTAACTAAAGCCTGTGCAGGCGATGCGGTGACGGTTGTATTAGATCGAGATGTTGATGTGTCGCGCGGTGACGTTTTTATCGCCAGTACGGACACCGCTTTACCCGTTTCACAATTTACGGCCGATATCTGCTGGATGGATACCATAGCCCTTAATCCAGCGCGTAAATATTGGTTAAAAATAGGTGCAAAAACTATTTATGCCAAAGTAAGTACACCCAGTACGGTACTGGATATTGCCCAACTAAATTACGTTGAATCAAGCAATGATTTTGGTTTAAATGCGATTGGTATAGCCAGTATTACGGCACAAATGCCGATTTTGGTTGATGATTATCACCGCAATAAAGCAATGGGTGCGTTTGTGTTAATTGACACAGCCAGCCATCAAACCGTTGCGGCAGGTATGGTTCGCTTGGTTTAAGTCAATTTAAATAGCACTTACGCAAAAATAACGATTGACTATTTTTGCCTAAGTCTATTATTGAATTGCCGGTATTGCAGGTGCTAAGCTGGTATCGGCCCCCAAAGAACGCCCTGTAGCTGCGCGTATTGCCATTATTTGTGCTGCCTGAACAGCTGTAGCTGTTTGCATTTGTTGCTTTATAATCGCCTGCCTAGACTCGGCTTCTTGTTTAAGCTTCTCCATATTTTCTATTTGGGCTGCTTCCATTTGTGCTTGTATGGCAGCTTGTTCTTGTTGGGCCGTTTGTTGTTCAATGGCTTGTTGTTGATTAACAAGGTCAGAGTTTGAAGAATTTGCTGCATTATCACCAGTATCTATCACAGTATTGTTTGAACTCACTTCTGCTAATGTCAGTGTAGTTTCTGTGCCGTTTTGTAAAAGTGTCGCAGCTTTGTGTTTTACCGATACTAGCTTTGTTCCATCAGCTAATTGTTTGCCAACACGTAATAATAATGCCCTATCTTGATTTTTTTGAAGCAAGGCATAGCTACCCTTGCCTGCCACTACTGTTCCTACTAAGTTCCATACACTGGTGTTACTACTTGACAAAGTGCTTAACCAAGCTGGGGTACTTGGAGTTAATGGTGCAACATTAATAGTATCATCAGCACTGGTAGCGGCTAAAACAGGGGGAGAACCATACAGTATGTTTAATAGTGTGTGTGTTATTAAGCCCAATAATAGTGCCAATAGTAGACTATTGATAAGATATTTAATTAAGTGTTTTTGTAGCCAAAATTTTGGATTTAATAGTTGAAACCGCATTGTAAATTTCCTATATTAAGTATTTTTTATTGATAATTTCTTATTGATATTTCTTATTGATATTTTTTATTGATAATTTCTTATTGATATTTTTTATTATGCTTAAATTTAATGATTCTCTCTACGTACACGTAAAGTATGGGGTACACGACGTAAACTACGGTAAATTTGCGCTAAATGTATACGGTCATAGACTGCAATTTGAAACAGCATAGTGGCTATATTGCCAGGTTCATCTTCAGTTCGTACTTGAGTAATATTACAGCCCGCATCAGTAATGGCGGCAGCGACCTGTGCTAAAACACCTTTACCATTGCGTACATCAACCCATATACGCGTACAAAAAGTTTCACCTTTAGTGTCACCCCAGCTTAAGTCTAGCCATAAACTAGGATCTTTATCGCGAATTTTACTAATACTACTACAGTCGTGTAGGTGTACGTTTAAACTGCCATCATGATTAAGTTTTCCAATAACCGCATCACCTGGAATGGGTGAGCAACAGAGCGAATAGTGAAGTCCTATTCCTTGAGTACCTGCAATCGCTAAACGTTTTGAGTGAACAGATTCCAAAACATCTTTATTGTTACCATGACCATTACTGTTGTTACTACTATTATTATTAGTATTGCTATTAGTATTTTTATTTTTATTTTTATTGTTGGTGTTTATTATTTTATAAAACGTTTGAGCAACCAGCAAAGGCGGTCTTTTTCCTAAGCCAATTTCAATAAATAATTCAGACTTGCCTATTTTTATTGATGATTCAAGAAACGTTGTTTCATGGTGTATATGTAGTGCGTGTAAAGCCAACCCCCAGAATTGATTAGTTAATGTGTTTTCAGTAATACTTAAGTTAGACAATGCAGCGGTTAATAGTGTTTGACCTAAACTAATAATAGCACTGTCAGTTAAGCCGCGTATATAGTGCCGTACTTCGGCCCTTGCTTTCGCTGTTTTAATAAACTGTAGCCAATCGGCTTTAGGTTCAGAATTAACAGACGTGTGAACTTTTGCTTTATCACCTGTCCGTAATACCGTTCGTAAACTAACGCGAACATCATTGACATCAATCGCAAAGCAAGTATTGCCTATATCACTGTGAATCGCGTATGCAAAGTCTAATGCAGTTGAACCTTTGGGCAAGGCAATGATTTTTCCTTTAGGGGTAAATACATATACGTGATCAGGAAATAAATCAGCTTTAACATGTTCTAAAAACTCTCTAGCGCCACCCCCCGCATCTAATTCTAATAATTCACGTACCCAACTTAAAGCATTTTCTGGCATATTGGTTTGGTTTTTATATAGCCAGTGTGCCGCTATACCATTTTCGGCGACACGGTGCATAGACACACTGCGTATTTGAACTTCAAAAGGTATTCCATATTCGTTTAATAAAGTAGTGTGTAAACTTTGATAACCATTGGGCTTAGGCAGTGCAATAAAGTCTTTGATTCGCCCTGGCTGTGGTTTAAATAGTTTGTGTGTTGCACCTAATGCTAAATAACACTGCATTTCTGTATCTACAATAACTCGCAAGCCAAATATGTCATTGACTTTAGAAAATGGTAAGTGTTTACGTTCCATTTTGCGATAAATGCTATACAAAGCCTTGTTACGTCCTTGTAATTGGGCTTCAATACCCACAGATTTTAAGCCTTCATACAGTTTTTTTTGAGTTTGCTCAATTTGACTTAAACGTTCACGACGAGGATTATTGAGTGCTTTTACGAGTACTTTGTAACGCATAGGTTTCAAGTAAGCAAAAGCCAATTCTTGTAATTCACGGTACAAAGGGTTTAAGCCTAGGCGGTGTGCAACAGGGGCAAAAATATCTAAAGTTTCTTGAGCAATTCGTTTGCGGCGTGGAATGTCTAAGCTGGCAAGTGTCCGCATATTATGGTTGCGGTCGCATAACTTAATCAGCATAACCCGTAAATCTTGACTCATAGCAAGCAGCATTTTACGAAAATTTTCAGCTTGTTGTTCCTCACGGCTAGCGAGTTTTAAGTGTTCTATTTTGGTTAAACCGTCTACTAATAATGCAACAGCATTGCCAAACTGAAGTGCAACAGCCTCTACAGTTAAGTGACTGTCTTCAACACAATCATGCAATACTGCAGCGACTAATGCATCTACATCAAGTCGCATTTGTGCTGCAAAGCTAGCTACTTGTAGCGGGTGTGTAATATAGGACTCACCACTTTTTCGTAATTGTCCTGAATGTGAGTGTAAAGCAACAATATACGCTGCATCTATTTTTTTAAGGTCTTGCACACTTAAGTAAGTTTGGGCAATAGTGATTAACTCTGTATAGGCCAGTTCTGGTGTGATGATGGGGTGAACAATAAAAGGAACAGCAGGTGGTAAATAACTCATCACAATTAAAGCCTATTTAAAATAGTTAATAGTTAAGTTTTGGGATAATGCTGATTTTAAACGCAATCTGTTTAAGTATAATTTTTAATATAAAAACAATGTGTATAAATAATGAATTAGGGTATTGCTACTTAAAAATAGTTATTGTATTTTTTATCTAAGATAAGCCTTGTTTTTTCTAAGAAAATTTTATAAATATATACCTTAACCATACTAAAGTAGCAATGCCTGAATTAGAAGTAGATTTATTGCTAGAAATTGATTCAAAAGGTATGCGGACGTTTTAGTTTGTAAAATTAATTCCCCTCTTTTGGAGGGGTACGCCGAAGGCGGGGGGTGGTTTATTTACAAAAGTTTATTTGGAAGAGTTTTTTAAGAAAGGTGTGTATGAAAGGTTATGTATATGTTAAAACGAGATAATAAAAAGACTAAAAGTATTCAAAGCATTTAAAATGTTTACTTAAGCTTTAATATTATCAATTAAGTAAATATAACCATGAAAATACATACCTATTACGATAATCTTAAAGTGGCACACACAGCTCCAACTACTGTAATTAAAGCTTCGTATCGGGCATTGTCGCAACAATACCACCCCGACAAAAATAATGGGAGTCTTGAATCTACCTATATTATGAAAATCATTAACCAAGCGTATTATGTGTTATCTGACCCTATACAACGTACTGCTTATGATGAAGAGTTAAGGCAAAAAGAAGCGAAAGTTCAACAAGCATCATCAGCACAAACCAAGCCCCCCCAAAGTGAACCGCCTGCTCAAGAAAAACCTGTTAAACCGCCAGAAACGTCCCAATTTAGTCAAAAAGGAACAGGCTGGGTATATATTCTTTCAAATAAAAGTTACCCTCATTTAGTTAAGATAGGTATGACGACTAAAACGCCTGAAGAGCGTGCAAAAAGTTTAAACAATACAAGTGTTCCTCATCTTTTTGTCGTTAAATATAAGTTACGTGTTAATAACCACGAAAAACTAGAAAAAACTGTACATAGAAAGCTGAATCATTTTCGTGAAAATCAAGGCAGAGAATTTTTTCGCTGTACTGTTGAAGATGCAATTGCTGCAATAACTACAACCATTAGTAATGATACATTTAATCAATACATAACACCTAAAAAACCTGTTAGTCAGGCTGAAGAAGCGAATCAATGGTTTAAATTAGGGTATGCGGCTTATAGTAAACAAGATTATCAAACTGCATTCAATTATTATCAAAAAGCAGCTGCACAGGGTGATGCGAATGCACAATGTAACTTAGGTTATATGTATGATGTCAATGGTCGCGGCGTTATTAAAAATGAAAGCATAGCAGTAGAGTGGTACACAAAAGCCGCTGCAAAAGGTCACATAGAGGCACAAAAAAATCTTTCATTAATATATGAAAAAAATATAAAAGTACAAAAAGAAGCAGAATTTCAAAAAGCCGTTGCAGCACAAAAAGAAATAGAACTTCAAAGAGCCGTTGCAGCACATCAAAAATCCGTTGCAGCGCAAAAAGAAGCAGAGTTTCAAAAAGTTGTCAATCAGGCTGAACAAGTAAAACAAGATACGATGAATAAAACCAAAGTATCTGTTAATTTAAACTATAAAGAGAATGTTTGGCTGGACAATTGGTGGCTAATAATTGGCATTGGCGGCGTATTATTTTTTTTGTGGTTGTTGTCTATATCAAACAATAAAACAAACACAATTAGAAATGATAACAATATTATTGAAAATACATCTGTAACTTCTTTACTAAACAATCAAACTATAACAACTGACACTACTTTAGATAATACCGAAAGTGATGAAATCAAAAAAATTAGATTGGCTGCTGAAGGCAATACTATTAATGAACAGGGTGATGCCGAGGCGCAATATACACTAGGTGTAATGTACGAAAATGGTCAAAGTGTAATTAAAGATAAAGCTATTGCAGCTGAATGGTATCAAAAAGCGGCTAATCAAAATCATGCAAAGGCACAACTTAAGCTAGGCTTGATGTACGCCAACGGGCAAGGCGTAACTCAAAATGAGCGTACAGCCGTAGAATGGTATCAAAAATCTGCTGACCAAGGGTTTGCAAATGCGCAATATAACTTAGGCTTTATGTACGCCAATGGACGAGGTGTAGTTAAAAACGAACGCACTGCCGTGGAATGGTTTCAAAAAGCCGCTGACCAAGGGTTTGCAAAGGCGCAATATAAATTAGGCGTGATGTACGCTAACGGGCTAGGCGTGGTTAAAAACGAACGCACTGCCGTAGAATGGTTTCAAAAAGCAGCGAATCAAGGCGATGCAGATGCGCAAGTTTACTTAGGCGTGATGTATGCCAATGGACAAGGTGTATTTAAAAACGAACGTACGGCCATAGAGTGGTATCAAAAAGCTGCAGACCAAGGATTTGCAGCTGCACAATATAATTTAGGCGCGGCGTATGCCTTGGGTAAGGGTGTGATTAAAAATGAACGCACCGCCGTACAGTGGCTTCAAAAAGCTGCATACCGAGGTTATGCAAAAGCACAATATAGCCTAGGTATTGCGTACGCCAATGGACGAGGTTTAGTTAAAAATGAAGCTATTGCAGCTGAATGGTTTCAAAAAGCGGCGGATCAAGGTGATGCACGTGCGCAAAATAATTTAGGTATTGGGTACGCCAATGGACGAGGTTTAGTTAAAAATGAAGATATTGCAGCTGAATGGTTTCAAAAAGCCGCTAATCAAGACTATGCAGATGCACAATTTAATTTAGGTGCGATGTACGGCAATGGTCAAGGCGTGGTTAAAAATGAACAGACTGCTTATTTTTGGTTTATATTAGCCAGTGCTAATGGCTATGAAGATGCTAAACAAGCCATTGAAATTGCTGAAAAAAAATTAACTCCTGAACAAAAACAAGTCGCCCAAGACGATGCCGCAAGATGGCAACCCAAGCAATAAATTCATCATATTTGTATACGGTTTAATTCCCCTCCTTTGGAGGGGTACGCCA
>JBDLSY010000177.1:0-12969 GCA_039805985.1 Pseudomonadota bacterium
TTATTATTTATTATTTATTAAGGAATTTACTATGGCAATTTATTTACACCCCCCGTTATTGACTATTACTTTATTTATTAGACAGTGTATTAGACAGCGGCTATTTAAAACCTCATTCATAGCGTTTTGTTTGATTAATTACTCGCCTATTACATCAGCCAATACAGACCTGCCTGTTTTATCTATTAAACAAACAGCGGCGATTATTGCCCAGAAAAAATTACCTTACGCACTGGTTGCTAATGCATCGAGTCAAAATGATCAAATAGTTGATTTAGTGACTTTAAACCCCATTACTTTAAAACCAATTGCCCGTGGTATGGTGGATAATTTGGCTTGTTTACGTTTACACAGTGCAGAAAATGGTGATTTCATTTGCTCTAATAGCATGAAAAAAAATGTACTAGGTATACTTGACTATGGGCCATTAAATAGTACTTGGTATTCGGCGGATTTAAAAAAATCAGTGATGTTTCCAATAGATAAAACCAATAAACGTTACAGCCGTGCAAGAATTTCCAGAGACGGCACTGCAATGGCGTGGACTAACTTTACCAGCAATGCTGGCTATGCAGACAGTGGTATGGGATACAATTTTTCAACTGTGACTTATGTTGGACAAATGATTGACGATAAACCTGTTCAAACTAATTTAAAACAATGGACTCTTTTTAAAGACAAGGTTAAAGTCTCTGCTGAAGATTTAAATTACTGGGGAGTGACTTTTCATCCTAACAACAGTAAACAGTTTTTAGTCACTGCTTCTTTTCAGGGGGTTCATTATTTAGCCCAAGGTGATATGAATACGCAACAAATGAATATTATTTATTCTGGCGTTGAATGCCCCTCTTATTCGCCTGATGGAACACGAATTGCTTTTAAAAAACGGCTAACTTCTACTACGTGGGCACCTGCTATTTTAGAATTAAGTACCTTCAAAGAAACAGTGTTTAATCAATTGGCTTATTCAGTAGACGATCAAATTGACTGGTTAGATTCACAGACCCTCATTTATGAAGTGATAGAAGTGCCACTCATTGGCCGTACCCAAGTTAATTTATACACCTTAAATATCGCGGCTTTAATTAAAAATCCTGATAAAGCTTTTATAGCACGGTCTAATTTATGGCTAAAAAATGCCCGTTCAGCTGCGGTATTTAAACCCACAGTGCGTACACTTAAACCATAAAATTAGCGGCCTTAAACCCTTGCTCAAATGCTTCCTCAAATATAGAGTAACCCGCCCAATCGCTATGTGCAAACTGCAATTTTGGCATAGTGGGTTGCGTTAAAAACGGTATATTTTCCCTTGTACGTGGCACGGGTGTTGCCATCGCGTGGCCATAACGCGTAATATTAACTACTTTAGCATGCTCATAAATATCACCGTGGACTTGCGACAATTCTTGTAATACCTTGTCGCGTGCCTGTTGCCAAGGTAAAGCCAGTAATGATTTTTTTGCTGCCAGTGATGTGCCATAGGTACTGTAATGCGTCAATACCGTAGCTTTAGGCATAGATACCTCTTGATGGCTTGCATTAACATAGCCTAAACTGGTGTTAGAAAAAGACCTTTCTTTATAAATGACATTGTCCCAAGCCATATCAGGTGCAGTGCCTGCCGTTCTGATGTCAGTACGTAAATGGCTATCACACCAAATATTAGCAACACTCCAAGCAGAGTATTGAATTGTTTTAGCACGGTCTATTAAATTTTTTGAAGGATTAATAATGACGCGTGATGCAATAAACGCTGGCAAAGCCACAATGGCTTGAGACGCTTCATAACGCTCTAATTGTTGTGATAACACATTTAATACATCTACTTCTACACGGTTACGCAATACTTCAATCCGTACAACAATACGGTCAGTCTTTAGGCGTTCATTTAATAGCGGTTTAGACAAGGCTTGTGTTAAAAACGCGTTGCCTTGCGGCCAAGTTAATACGGGCAAAGCATCATCATTAGACGCTTGATATGGCAGATTAAAGCCGTGCCGCGCTGCAAAATAATGGATCCCTGCCCACGCGCTTACCGTGTTTAAATCACCGCCATAATCATCACGACAACAATAATCCAAATACCACAATAAATGTACATCATTCAAACCATTTTCATTTAAATATTGTGCAAATGTTAAAGTATGTAAATTAAGCAATGCTATATTTTTAGTCTGTATAGTGTGTACATTGTGTACATTGTATTTATTTGAAATATTATTTATATTATTTATATTATTTGGAATATTAAATTGTTTTGTTTTTTTCCATACTATAACTAGCTCGGAAAATCGTTGGTACTGTAATAAAGTGGTTTTTGATACGCCTTGCAAAGGCAGTAAGCCTTGTTGCCATTGTCCTTGAAAAAATAAGCGTTCTTGTGGGCTATGGCATAAAAAAGCTTCATCGTACACCCACCGTCCAGATATTCGCTGGCGAATATTTAACTCTTCTAATAAACTTTGTAAAGCAGGCATAGAATCATCGGGGGCGGGTAAATAATGTGCACCCAAGGGATGAGCAATGCCATTAATAGCAGCACCTCTAGCATTACCGCCCGAAGTGTTTGCTAATTCTAATACGATAAAATCATCGCGGCCTATTTGATTTAATTGTCTAGCTGCCGACAACCCAGCAACGCCCGCACCTGCGATAATACACCCTGTACGAATAATACGGTTTTTTGTAAATGACTGGGTTTGAAGGTCGCGTAAATAATGGCCTCTTTGCATTGTTTCATGAAGATAACTGCCTGCTATATCGGTTTGATTAGGTGGCGTATCATAATGGCAAGCAGCCAGTTTTGAAGCGGCAAGGCTAATTAAAGGGGTAGCGATAAAACGTCGGCGATTAATCATATCCAGCTTTTAAAAACAATTTAACAATTTAACAACTTAATAACTTAATATATAACGTATGTGTTTTAAAAAAAATTTACCCACCGCTTCTACACAAGACTTACTATATTATTATTCAATTAGCCTAGCTGATGAGTTAGCCACTCAACGGTTAGGTGCTTATTTATCTACTCATGTAAAACCTGGTTTTAATTTATATTTACAAGGTGATTTGGGTACAGGAAAAACAACATTAACCCGTGCTATGTTACGAGCCTTAGGCGTTAAAGGCACATTGCGTAGTCCTAGCTATGCTTTATTAGAACCATACGAGATAGAGTGTTTAGAGCAACATCACCCTAACAGAGGTGCATTGTTACATCATTTTGATTTTTACCGTTTAGACCAGCAGCCCTTAGCGTGGAAAGAAGCAGGGTTTGCCAGTGCATTTGAAACGCCCCATGCCACTGTCGTAGAATGGCCAAAATACGCCGAAGGATTGCCTAGACCCACTATATTGATGACTTTGCAACATCAGGGCGATTGTAGAATAGCTAATATTGAGTCTTATATTGATTTAAATACGTACTTCACCTTGACCCAATACAATCCATTTTAAGCTAGTCAAACCTTCTAAACCAACAGGCCCACGGGCGTGAAACTTATCAGTACTAATACCAATCTCTGCACCTAAGCCATATTCAAAGCCATCGGCAAAGCGTGTACTGGCATTAACCATAACGCTGGCTGAATCAACATCACGTAAAAATTGCATCGCATGTTGATGATGGGTGGTTAAAATGGCTTCGGTATGTTGTGATGAATAGTAATTGATATGCTGAATAGCAGCGGATACGTTTTCAACTATTTTGACACTAATAATAGGGGCAAGGTATTCCTCAAAATAATCTTGTTCGTTGGCAAACTTTAATATTAAAGTACTTAATTCGGTAGAATTTTTATCTTCGTTTTTTTTCTCGTTTAACAATGCAAAACTATCAGGACAACAGCGCATTTCAACGCCTTTTTTAGCAAAGATAGCCGCTATTTTAGGTAAAAATTCGTGGGCTGATTGTTTGGCAACCAATAAACTTTCTGTTGCATTACACGGGCTGTATTTGTGTGTTTTAGCATTGTCTACTATTTGAACTGCCTGATTAATATCACAAGGAAAATCAACATAGCTATGGCAATTTCCGTCCAAGTGCTTAATTACAGGGACTTTAGCATCACGCATCACGCGTTCTATTAACTGCTTACCGCCGCGTGGAATAATAACATCAACATAATCAGGCATAGCAATTAACTCACCGACTGCCGCACGGTCTTGTGTCGGCACTAGCTGCACGGCATCAACAGGTAAAAGTTGCGTATGTAAGGCTTGTATTATTAATGCGGCTAAAGCACGGTTGGTATGTACCGCCTCTGAACCGCCGCGTAAAATACAAGTGTTACCGCTCTTAATAGATAAAATTGCGGCTTCAATGGTTACATTAGGGCGGCTTTCATAAATCATACCAAATACGCCTAAAGGTACACGCATTTGCCCTACTTGTATACCTGTAGGACGACGCTTCATATTGATTATTTCACCAATCGGGTCGGGCATAGCCGCTAATTGCTCACAGCCCAACGCCATTGTATCTAAAATAGAATCCGTTAATTTTAAGCGGTCAATCATTGGTACAGACAAGTGTACCGTAGTGGCCGCCAATATATCTTTAGCATTTTCAATTTTTAACAATGCTTGCTGGCTACGCAATAAACGCGCTAATTCAAGTAAAGTATTATTTTTACTTAAAGTTGTCGCTGATGCCATTAATCGGCTGGCAGACCGGGCTTTTTGTCCTAATAACCGCATTAATGTTGTTATCTCCTGTTCAGTATTTTGATTGAGTTGGGCTACTTGAGTTACATTAATATTCATAAGCGTTTTATAAGCGTTTGAACGCGGTTTTATTTGTAATAGGTATATTTATGAGAAATTTTACTGCATATATTTTTGCGTATAAAAAAAATTATAAAACTACTTATTTTATATTTTTTACATTGTTATTAAATGGTCATTACAGATGGATATTATTTTAAATTTTGCAGTACCCAGCCATACAATGACTACCGCTACACTGGTCAAGCAGTTGCCTTATTTAACAGCTTTATTAAAGCATTTTTATAATCCGTCTAAACCTTCAGTGCAATTATCACTGAATCAATTATCAAATAAAATATCACTTAACAAAACATCGCTTAATAAAATAAATAATCATACTGTTTATGTCTATGCTGCTAGCGTTACTGTACAACGCTCTTATATTAGTTTAGATGCTTTACCTAATATGGCTGAAAATAAGCGAATCGCACTACAACAACACTTGGCTGAAGTATCTGAATTATTTAAAGATGATGGGCTAATATTTACGCCGATTCATTTATCTTCACCAAAAAATGACAAAGAAATTACGGATATAAAAAGTATTAAAACAACCGCATTAGGTACGTTAAACTTAAGTATTGACCTGCCCAACCCCGCTCAATTTATTGGACGCGATACTGCCTGTGCGTTATTGCGTGAGTCGGATTCATCAAGTACAAAAATTATTAGACAGTTTGTAAATAGTGTACAAATGAATTTATATCAAACACCTATAGATTCAGGTGTAAACAGCGTATGGTGTTGTAATAAAATTGGCGATGATGCTTTAACACAAGCTTGGTTAAATGGTGGAATAAATGACTGGGGGCTGGCTTTGTGTGATTGGGATAATGGCTTAAATATACAGTCTAAAACCAGTCTTTTTTTTAAAAATACAACACAATTACAGCTTATATTCAGTGATTATTCTATCATAGTGCCATTAAAACGACGTCGGATATGGCAGTTTTGGCAACAACCGATTAATTTGGTTAAGCTACTAGAGATGCGTTTAAATTAATATTAATCTATGCTTAATAATTGATGCTTAATAATTAACGATGTTATTAATTTATGATAAATGATTTATGATAAATGATTTATGATAAATGATTTATGATTAAACTTGTATTCATAAATATTGCCCACATTGTTTATATAGATGTTTATATAGATGTTTATAGACATGTTTATAGACATGTATCACTACATAATAGACTTATTTAGATTTATTTAGACCTCTTTAAATAAATTGTTTTTTGAAAGCACACTATGATTGCCCAAGAACTTGAACTCACTTTACAAAAAGCATTTGTTGATGCCAGCCATGCACGCCATGAATTTGTTACCACTGAACACTTGTTGCTTGCTTTGATGGACAATGCTTCAGCAGCCCCTGTATTGCTTGCGTGTGCAATGAATTCAAGTGAATTACGTCATGCACTGACGCAGTTTATTGATGACAATACTCCGCGTGCATCAGGTACAGACAGTGTTGAAACCCAACCTACAATGGGGTTTCAACGTATTATGCAACGTGCCATGATGCACGTACAAACCAGTGGAAAAACTAAAGAAGTCCGTGGCGATAATGTTTTAGTCGCTATTTTTGGTGAAAAAGACAGTCATGCTGTTTACTTTATGCACCAGCAGGGCATTACTCGCTTAGATGTCGTTAATTACATCGCACATGGAACGATTAAAAATAAAGATGAAACTACTCATAATGGTGTTGCAGAGGGTACTGCTGCTACACCACAAGACACTGATAAAACAAAAAAAATAGATAAAAATGACCCTTTAGCATTGTTTACACACAACCTAAATGAATTAGCCAACAATGGCAAAATAGACCCTTTAATTGGGCGTGATGCTGAAGTTGAACGAGTCATTCAAGTATTATGCCGTCGCCGTAAAAACAACCCCTTATTAGTCGGTGAAGCAGGTGTAGGAAAAACGGCTATCGCTGAAGGTTTAGCATGGCGAATTACACAAAATGATGTGCCTGATGTATTGGCAGGGTGTCTAATATTTTCATTAGATATGGGGGCTTTATTGGCAGGCACTAAATACCGTGGTGATTTTGAAGCACGTTTAAAAGCAGTATTAAGTGCCGTATTAGACAATACTAAAGCCATATTGTTTATTGATGAAATTCATACGATTATTGGTGCAGGTTCATCTAGTGGCGGCGCTTTAGATGCCAGCAATTTGTTAAAACCTGTATTGTCTAGTGGACAATTAAAGTGTATCGGGGCAACTACGTTTAATGAATACCGTGGTGTCTTTGAAAAAGACCACGCACTGGCTCGTCGTTTTCAAAAAATAGAAGTGGTTGAACCGACCGTTGCCCAAACTATTCAAATTTTACGCGGTTTAAAAACGCGTTTTGAAGACCACCACGGCATCAAATACAGTGCTGCCGCCATTACCAGTGCCGCAGAGTTATCGGCTAAACACATTACTGACCGCCATTTACCTGACAAAGCCATTGATGTTATTGATGAAGCGGGGGCAGCACAACGTATATTGCCTAAATCTAAACAAAAGAAAATAATTGGTAAATTAGAAATTGAAGAAGTTGTCGCTAAAATTGCTCGTATTCCGCCTGCCAGCGTAAATGCCGATGACCGTTCTAAACTGGCTACTTTAGAACGCGATTTAAAAAATATAGTGTTTGGACAAGACCCCGCAATTGAAGCCTTGTCTTCCAGCATAAAAATGGCTCGTTCAGGCCTAGGCAAAGACAATAAACCGATTGGTGCTTTTATGTTTAGTGGCCCAACAGGGGTCGGTAAAACCGAGGCTGCTAAACAATTAGCCTATACTTTAGGTATTGAGCTATTGCGTTTTGATATGAGTGAATATATGGAGCGACATACGGTTAGTCGCTTAATTGGTGCTCCGCCGGGTTATGTCGGCTTCGACCAAGGCGGCTTATTAACCGAAGCAATCACTAAAAAACCCCATTGTGTATTATTGCTTGATGAAATTGAAAAAGCACATCCTGATGTGTTCAATATACTTTTACAAGTGCTGGACAATGGTAATTTAACCGATAGCAACGGCCGTAAAACCGATTTTCGTAATGTAATATTGATTATGACCACCAACGCAGGTGCAGAGTCTTTGCAACGTTCAGTCATCGGCTTTACTAATTCACGCGAATCAGGTGATGAAATGGGCGATATTAAACGGGCTTTTAGTCCCGAGTTTCGTAACAGATTAGATGCCATTATTAGTTTTAAACCACTGTCACAAAGTATTATTTTACGTGTGGTAGATAAATTTTTGATGACACTAGAAGACCAGCTGCACGCCAAAAAAGTAGATGCTATATTTACCGATTCGCTACGTGCACACTTAGCTAAAAAAGGGTTTGACCCTTTAATGGGGGCACGTCCAATGCAAAGGTTGATTCAAGATACAATTCGTAAAGCCTTAGCCGATGAATTGTTATTTGGAAAACTGATTCATGGCGGTAAAGTAGTGGTTGATTTAGACCATACAGACGCCATCAAGCTAACATTTTCTGACCTAATCACCCTTAAACAGAGTAAGCATACAGAAAAATTAAGCAACGAAGCTGATGAATTAATCGCTTAATTCATTTGGTTTTTGCTTCACTTGTTATTTTGCTTGTTGCCAAAAATGCTTTATTCACTTGATTACTATACCAAACAACTGACCTGCTGCTGCACTAAATAGCATCGCTAAAACACCCCAAACTACGACACGTATAGCAGCAGTGAGTAAAGCTTTTCTATGGTGTATGCCGCCCGCCTTGGCTGCAATAAGCCCTAAAAATGCTAAGAATAAAATCGTAGTCATCATAATTGCTGCCACTGGCGTAATTTGAATATAAAACCAAGACAAACTAAACACAGTTAAAATGGGCAATGCAGCACCTAGACTAAATGCCAATGCCGATGATACCGCCGCTTGTATCGGTTTAGCACGCAATGTTTCAGTAATACCCAGCTCATCTCTCGCGTGTGCACCCAAAGCATCGTGTGCCATTAACTGTGTTGCCACCATATTTGCCGTAGCAGCATCTAAACCACGGGCTTGATAAATAGCCGCTAACTCTTCATGCTCATGCTCTGGGTCTGCTAATAATTCGGCTTTTTCTTTGGCTAAATCAGCATTTTCAGTATCGGTCTGACTGTGTACAGAAACATATTCACCTGCTGCCATACTCATTGAACCCGCGACTAAACCCGCAAGTCCTGTCAGTACAATTGTTTGTGAATTCGCACCCGAAGTAATTAGACCTAGCATCAGGCTGGCCGTTGAAATAATGCCGTCATTAGCACCTAATACTGCGGCACGTAACCAGCCAATACGCTCTGTTTGATGATTTTCTAAATGCCGCATCATAAAAAACTTTCTATCATATCATTCAAAAAACGGTTACCCAAAGCGGTCGGACATACCCATGTGGGTGAATAATTTTTTACGCCATTATCTGAACGCACCGTTATATTGAGTAAACCTTTCTCTTGTAATTGCTGTAAATTTTTTTGAATACGTATTAATGGCTGCCCTGTACGTTCGGTAAAGCCAGCTAAATCAAAACCCTCTTGTAAACGTAAGGCATTTAACATAAACTCAAAAGGCAATTCTTGCACAGATACGGCTTGCTCCAGTTGTATAAATGGACTATTAAAAATAGTATTATTTAAAGCACTCTTATTCAAAATATGATTATTTAAAATATGATTATTTACAATATCACCAGACAACGGCTTATTTACCTTTGAGTGCATCGCTTCTAAATATGCCTTAGGGTGTTTGTGTTTAACCGTACGCACAATACGGTTTGGAAAACTAATTTTTCCGTGTGCCCCCGCACCAATACCCACATAATCACCAAAAGACCAATAGTTTTGATTATGCTGACACCGTTGGTTTAATTGAGCATACGCACTGGTTTCATAGTGTATAAAACCAGCGGCTTTCAACTGTTCATCGACTGCTATTTGCATATCGGCACAACTATCCTCATCAGGTAAACGCGGCGGGTAACGGCTAAAATAAGTATTCGGTTCTAAAGTCAAGTGATACGCACTTAAGTGGCCTACGCCTAACTGTAATGCTTGTGTGATATCACTTTCGGCTTGGGCAAGCGTTTGATTGGGTAAGCCATACATCAAATCAATATTAACCCGTGATACGGCTTTAACAGCCCTCTCAACCGCATGACGGGCTTGATCACCGTCGTGAATCCGTCCAATTGCTTGTAAATGCTGATGATTAAACGTTTGTACACCAATAGATATGCGATTAATGCCTGCGGCTGCAAAATCAAGTAAACGGTCTGCTTCAACAGTACCCGGATTGGCTTCTAAAGTCATTTCTGCATCGGCTTCTAAGGGTAATCGCGCCCGAATGCCTGCCAGCAAAGTATCTAAAGCCTGTGGACGCATTAAACTCGGTGTACCGCCACCAATAAATATACTGTATACACGCCGCCCCCAAATATGCGGTAATTCGTACTCTAAATCTCGCAACAAAGCCTGTATATACTGTGCCTCGGTGTGTTCGTCTAGTGTATTTGAGTGCAGTGATGCACCGTATTCGTGTGAATTAAAATCACAATAAGGACATTTACGCACACACCAAGGCCAGTGAATATATAGCGATAAAGGCGGTAGTACTGTTAAATTAATATTGAATTCAGATGAGTTGGTTTTTGCTGTTAGCCCACCAATACTTGAAATAGGAATAGACACGGTTTGAGTCATATTGCACCTTTTAGATTTACCACACCGTATTAATCAGTTGCAACATCTGTTGCATTGCTTTACCCCGATGGCTTAATGCCGACTTTTCGTCCATTGTCAAAGTGGCTGCACACTGCTGGGTAGCCGCACAAATAAATAAAGGGTCATATCCAAAGCCATTATGTCCATTTAATGTCTGTGCAATATGCCCGTGCCAACGCCCAGTTGCGATTAAAGGTTCAGGGTCTTGCGGTGTTTTTATTGCGACTAATACGCATATAAAGTAAGCCTGTCTGTCTATAGACTCATTCGCATCGATGGCATTTAACTCAAATAAAAGTTTTGTATTATTTGCATCAGACGCTGAAATATCCATAGAATGCGAATCGGCATACCGTGCCGAATAAACACCCGGGGCATTATTTAAAGACTGCACACACAAGCCTGAATCATCAGCCAAACTAGGTAGCCCAGAGTGTGTAGCCGCATGCCGTGCCTTAGCCAAAGCATTTTCAATAAAAGTCGTGTGTGGCTCGGGACACTCGGCAATATTCCAGTGTGATTGGGGGTAAACTTGCCAATTTAAGGGTTCAAATATTTTGGAAAATTCAGCTAATTTTCCAGCATTATGACTTGCCAATACAATACTATGATTAAGCATAGCACTCATATAGCCAGCATCGCCATTTGTACATCACGAATATGCGTAATGCCTGCCGCTGCATAGTCTAGTAATTGATTGAGTTCAGTACGGCTAAAAGCACGCCCTTCGGCAGTCCCCTGTACTTCAATCACTTCGCCTGCACCATTCATTACCACATTCACATCAGCATCACACTGGCTGTCTTCTACATAGTCTAAATCACACAAACACTGTCCCTGCACAATGCCCACCGATACCGCAGCTATTGAATCACGAATCGGATTATTGGGTAAATTTAAGGTTTTAATCGCATCAACCAATGCCACATAAGCCCCACTAATCGCCGCAGTGCGTGTACCGCCATCGGCTTGTAATACATCGCAATCTAAATGAATAGTGCGTTCACCTAAAGCATCAATATCCACTACAGCCCGTAAAGCTCTGCCAATTAAGCGTTGAATCTCTTGAGTACGGCCGCTTTGCTTGCCTTTTGCGGCTTCTCGTTCATTTCTGGTATGAGTAGCCCGTGGCAGCATACCATATTCGGCCGTCAGCCAGCCGCCTTTACCTTTACGGTGTGAGGGCACTTTATCAATGATACTCGCCGTACATAATACTTTGGTATGACCAAAATTGACTAATACAGAGCCTTCAGCGTGTATCGTAAATTGGCGTTGAAAAGTAACGGGACGCATTTCAGTGGCAGCACGTTGATTATGGCGATTAGAATGTGTATTCATAAAATTAATTTTTTATTTATTTGTTTTTCAAAAAATTTATTTAAATATAATTATTTAAATATAATTATTTAAATTGTACCTTTGGTAAGGCATTCACAATATCCACTGTTTGTACGCTTATATTGATAACGCTTAACAGCAAGTCTAAAATATATCTCGGGTTGCCTGTTTCGCTTACCCAGTCATTGGGGTTATTGGTTATGCCGCTTTCTTTATGGGTGGTAAATTGGTAGCGTTCTATTATCCACTCTATGGCACTTTTGCCGTTTACGACATATTCATACGCCTGTGCGGGGATATTTGAAACGGTAATTTTACTGTTATAAATGATGGTATCTTTTTGGTCTTTCTTTGGAAAACGCATTTTTTCTACGGTGTAGAAACCACCCCGTCCTTCGGACACCCCTCCATCGGAGGGGAATTTATCACCTGTTACGGTTACACCTGCAAACGGTGCAACAGTTTCATAATTTAAATGCAACTCGGCTAATTGCCGTCCTGCTTGGCTGAATGCCCAAAAGTCTTTTACATCTTCAAGCAAGGGCAAACGTGGCAACATTTTTTTTAAATCATTGGCAAAGGTTGTTCTGTATTCTTTGCTGTGCAGGAAGCCATACACATAGTAAAAAATATCTTCTTTAGTTAAATTCCCCTCCTTTGGAGGGGTGCCTTTAGGCGGGGTGGTTAATCTGTATATCTTTTTTGCTCTTTCTAAAATAAAATCACTGATGGCATCTCTGCGAATGTAATCGTTTTTATTGTCTTCATTAAACATGCCTGTTTGTGTTAAGGTGTTTTTTTCGTAGTAATAAAGTGGGAAGCATTGTGTATCACCATTAAAATGAATGTCTGCAATATTTGAAGTAATTAATAAACCTAACCCCTTGTTTGTAGATGAAATACAAATAATCGAGTTGTTAGCACTGTTAATACTATTCAAAATAATTTCTTCAAATTGCCCTCTCCTGTGAATTAATTTATCACCATAATATAAAAACTGTTTATTAAAAGGTCTGTATGATATTTCATAAACATTATGGGGTTCAAACAAAGCCTTTTTAGCCCTTTCTACATTTGGAATTAAACTACTTGACCAACTAATTTTTGATGT
>JBDLSY010000178.1:0-6450 GCA_039805985.1 Pseudomonadota bacterium
AAATGTTTAGTAAAAGAAATGCTCATATATATTATTAATGATTGTAAAAAAATTATAAAATAACAGGGTATATATTACATAGTTTATATTAATTAATAGTAAAATCAAGACGAATAATAAATAATAAATAACAAAATAATATAACGAATAGTGAATAACAAATATATCAATAATATTAAAAAAGGTGAATTATGAAATTTTTCTGTCCCATAAAAATTATAGCTAGATTATATGTGTGTTTTGTGATGACTTTCACCATATTGATGCCTAGATCTGCACTAGCTTTTCCACCCTTTGGGTTTGAATGGCCTGATTTTACGATAGCGATACCTACGATGTATGACACCACTCTTCTTGCTACCATAGGTGCTGCATGGGTTGAAGCGGGTCTGATTAGCGTACAGCTAAATACGATTAAGGACCAAGCAAAGAAATCAGCGGCAGCAGCCAATATATATGGTAACAATACTCAAAAAATTGATAAAGCAGTCACTGCTGAACTTAAGGCTACCACCGACTGGATAGAAAAAACTAAGCCTAATATTGCTTATCAAAACCAGCTTAAAAAACTGAAGGACGATTTAGACAGAGCAGAACTTGTATCTGATAAAAAACTTAAAGACCTAGAGGCTGCCTACTTTACTACTAAGGAGGCTTTAGAAAATATGAGTAAAGTTTATGGTAAAAATAGTTCAGCATATAAAAAATTTCTTTATAGCGACAGTGTTTTGGATTTTGATAAGCCTGATAACCCACTTTGCCCACCTGTTGTGGCAGGTATGCAAGGTATAGTAAGTGTGTCATACGCAACTCTACAAAGTGTGTCTTGCCAGACAATTTACAACGCTACCGCCTATAAAGAAGAAGTTAACAATATATTAGCAAATAAAGATAGAATTATTGATGATACTACCAATAATACTCGGAACGGTATTATAAAACTTCCTTCTAAAACTATTGGTGACTACGATGCCAGGCAGACTGCTTTGGAGACTGTACGGTTGTTGCGAAAAATAGCTATGAATGACAATGACATTAAACTACACAATGCTGAAACAGAAATAGAAATGGCGCAACATGAAAAAAAATACGCAGTTAATTCTATTTTAACTGGGCCACCCAAAAGTGCTTCTGTAGAGGCGACAATAAATATAGTTAAAACGGTTTTAAGTACCTCTATAGGGTTGATAGGGACTGAAGTGGCACCATACAATCAATAAAAGAGGGTTATTATGACACGTAACAAACACTATGGGCGTAAACTCACAATGCAGGTAATGTATATATCTGTTGTTACACTAGGATTATTTCCGATAAATGCTTGGTGCCTTATCCTCGCAACCTATTTTCACCACCAAAATGATGCTCAAGCAATAGAAGCACTTGAAAAAATTCTTGTGAGTGTAACTGCTTTCTCTACGTCTATTGGGCTTATTAAGGGGGAATCAGAAAAAACTGAAAATTATGCCAATGAGATTAAAAAAAATCTTAACGATTTTGATAAAAGTGTAGAAGAATATTACAATGAAGTTGATAAATGGCAAGGTTTAACCAAACCTAATTTAAAGTATCCTGAACTTATTGAAGAACTCAATACAAAATTAATTAATGAAGATAAAGAAATTAATGATAAATTTGTTTCATTAAAAAATGAAGGGACTGTTCTTGGTAAAACGCCATTTCTTAACAAGGACGCGTTGAAAAATACTGCTGATCAATATAGCCAAAATAATTCAACCTATGCTGAAGCGATTACGGATCAATCCATGTGTCCTAATCCTGCGACTAAATTAATAAAAAGTCCAAACAATAATTCTTATGGCAAATTACACCAAGATTCATGCCTTATTATTTATAATTTAAGGGCTTATAAAAAACTGCTTAATATACAGATTAGAAAAAAACATGATTTAATAGACACGACGGCTAAAAAAATATTTGATTTACCTGATAAAACAATGGGTGATCACAATGCTAGAAAAGATGCCTTAATGTCGGTAGAAATATTGCGAGAAAAAATGATGTATGAGTACAAGGTTAGGACTGAAGAAATTGATACAAGAATAAAAATTGCAGATCGTACTAGGATTTATTCGGGTGCTGCAATGGTCGGTGGTGTACCTACTAAACCTGGTTTGTCTGTAGGAGTGGCAGTACTTAAGGGGGTGGGAGCATTGTTTATAAACAGTATTCCTACCACGCCTTATAACCAATAATTTTAAGGAGATGAACATGATTTTCACTCATTACACTAAATGTATACCCAAACTTTTTTTTTGCGTATTGTTATTGCTAATGCCTATTCAAAAAACAATTGCGATTACGGTAGATATATATACTGATGTAAAAAAAGAAGTAGCATTAGCAGCCATTACCTCTGCCTTGTCTCCCAATATCGTTACTATACCCACTGCCTCAAACTCGATAAATACAGCAGGTAATTACTTTACGGAGGCTGGTCTTGATTTGGTATCACTCTTGCGTACTTTGAGTAAATATAAGGCCACGTTCCGTGCTTGGGAGACCACTACAGATCCGTCAACGGTTGCATCTACTAGTTATGTAACAAATGTTACAACTGCAGAAAATGATTTAAAAAAAATAACTACTTCAGATAAACTGACTTTAGATAATCTTGAGAAAGATAATTTTGATAATACAGATGCAGATAATAACAGTGCAACGCAGCACAGTCAAGGCAACAATAGTCACAAAACAGTCTTTGATGATGGTGCACTCTGTCCTGGTAATAAGCCTGATGGACCACTATATAAAAAAAACTACAGCACACTTCAATATAAGGCATGTATGATAGTTAATAATGCTACCGCTTACAAAATCAAGCTGTCTGAATCGGCACAAAAAAAACAAAAAGTGATAGACGATGCCATTGTAGATATTTTAAAAAAATCACCAAAGACTATGGGTAATTTTGAAGCAAGGCGGGTTGCTTTATCCGATTTACAAGCACTTCAACAAAATGTTGTAGACGAGTATGACTTAAAGGCAAAAAACGCTGATTTACAAATAAAAATAGCTGAAGAAGCTAGGTTATACGCCAGTGAAGCGATGTTAGTCGGGCCAACAAAAAAATTTGCAAAAAATGTAGCCGTAGCTACTGTTAAAGTCGCAGTAGGAATAGCATTAAACAATACCCTTCCAGAAACCATACCTTATAACGAGTGATAATATGAATCTTACACAATACTTAAAATACTTAAAATATTTAAAATACTTAAAACATTCAACCTTAAAATGTTTAACTATCCTACTGTTTTATCTCATGCTCACTACAAGTGCTATGTCCATTCCTATTCAGGTTCCTCCTTGGGGAGGGGAGTATCCTATACTTGATCTTGCTTTAGTGACGGCAATTAAGAGTTCTAAAGCAGCTTATTCTTCTATGGCAACATCAGCTGCATCTGCTTTAGTGGGGCATGAAATTATTAATAAGGAGTTAAGAGAGGCTGCGACAGCTTTAAAAAATATCAATACACAGTACAAAAAAAATATTGATTTGACCATAGGATGGAATAAGGACACGGACCCGAATTTAGTATCGCTAAAGTCGCGTTTAGTGCCTGTTATGAGACAGCTTAGAACTCTTGATGTAAACGCTAAAACAACTTTAGATGATTATGAAGAGAAGTTTTTTGATAATGACAAGGCTGATTTAAATAAAGGTGTGCGCTATGGTAGGGGAGACGCTATTCTTAATGACTCTATAAGAAAAAATTCTATGTGTCAAAGGGCACCTAACGGTACTACCAACACCTATGCTAATTTACAAGAATCGTCATGTAAGATAGTTCACAATACAACTGCCTATAAAAAAGCTTTGTATGACTTTACATTAGAAAAACAAGATTTATTAAAAAAAGCTATGAAAATGATTATGGATTCTAGCTTGGTTACTATTGGTGAACATGATGCTAGAAAAACAATGTTATTAGAATTAGAAGTTCTTTATCAAGAAACAACAGATGACTTTAAATTACGACTAAACAATGCTGATATACAAGCACATATAGCAAGAGACACCGAATTATACGCTGCTCAAATCATTGGTTTTGGTTCAAACAGTTCAGTCGCTTCAACTACGATGGAGGTAGAAAAGGGGATTATTGGAACTGCTATTTCAGCGGTTGCGGCTCAACTGACACCTTACAACAAGTAATTAATTTGGATAATACCGATAATTACTAAATAATTGAGAGAGGCTATTATGAGATGTGTTCAACGCACCAAACACCTAACAATAGTTACTGTTTTTATACTGTTGATAGTTATAGTAAAATCTGCAGTAGCTTTTCCTAGATTCGAAGGGAAGATAGACGATCTTCCTGCTCAGGCTGCAGCAGTAACTATGACTGGGGAGTTAACTGCTGTTTTAGGGCTACTAGCTATTTTAGAACTCAAGTACATAGAGTTTACTACTAAGATCGGTGCAGACAGTGCTAAACTAATAAGTATCGCAAATCAATTAAAAAATAATATGGATAGCACTGAAAAGTGGCGTAATAGCTCTGATCCATCAGATCCAGTACATACTATGGCTCTTGTTAAGGCAATGATTATTCCTATGACAGAGTTTAAAAAAATTGTTAATGAAGAAAAGATAGAATTATCTCAATTAGAAGCCAGTAACTTTCTGTCTTCAGAGTTAAGTAAACAAAAAAATTTAGCGTACACTTTTGGAGATGATGGCTATAAAGATATTATTGGTGAGGAAGCTATGTGTCCAGCACCACCATCAAAATCCAATCTTTTTGGTAGTGTTAGTTCTTTAGAGTCTTCAAATCCTAGTTTAACTTCTTCAACCCTTAATTATGCTCAACTACAGTACGATGCTTGTCGGACAATTCATAATGTAATAACTTATAAAAAAAGAACGCTGGCTTTTACTTTAGAAAAAAGAGATCAACTAGAGAAAGCTATTTTAGCAGTCGGTGGTGTTAAAGATAAAACAATTGGTGACCACACGGCAAAAAAAGCTGTTTTTGCTGAGTTAAAGTTGTTGCAACAAGAAGTAATGGATCAATACAACGCAAAAATGCAGTTTGCTGATGTGCAAATACAGGCATCAGAAGGTTCTAGAAAATATGCGGCAGACTCAATCATAGGGAGTTCACCAGTGTCTGCAGAATTGACTAAGACTAATATAGAAAAAATTAAATTCGCTGCTCAGGTTGCTACTCAATTTTTAATGAATACAGTTCAACCAGTGCCTTATCATTAAATATTGTTGTCGTAGACAATTTAGTATATTTACTAAATTTTTGATAAGTAATAGTAATGCAGTACATATAATTGGTTTAAATTTGATGAATCGTTACGGTATTTAAGGAAAATAATATGGATACGCTTGCCTACACGATATTTACATTTGTTAGTGCTGGGATTCGTTATGTTGTCAATAAACAAATGACGATTGCTTATCAAAATTTGGTTAATGTAGTTACTTCTATTGCCTTGGTTATTGAAATACTGTTTATTACGCATTATGGCTATTTAATAGCCTTTCAAAAATCAACTGATTCAACACCATCACCCAGTGTGCGAGATTTAATTCGCCATGCTGTTATTGTATTGATGATACTTGCTTTTATTAAAATAGATAGCTTGGCTTTTGATACTGTAATGGCTTTTCGTCAAATGGTAATAGGGTCAATGAGTGATGACTATGTAACAAAAGCAGGGCAACAAGTCGCCAATAACTTGTCTGCTATAGATATTGCTTATGGCGCACATAATCTCTTGCAAACAACGGTTGTTGAAGATTCGCCTGATTTTCAACAAACATCAATGGTGTTATCAATTATTGCGGAAGCTTCACCCCAAATTGTGGCTGGTATATTGCTGTTAATGAACGAAATTACCATTAGTGTTGGAATGGCACTGTTTCCATTGGCTTTGTATGCAACTATTTATAAAATAACCGATAGTTTTTTTGGTACTTGGTTTGAGACTATGTTAGCAGCGACAATTCAGATGGCAATATTAGTGGTATTAAGTAATATAGTTGCCAAGGTGACTGTTCTTTTTTTATTGGCAATAGCTGCAATCACTAAAGCAGCTGATTTCGCCCCTGTGGGTGGGGGAGTAGTAATCCCACACTTGCAACGCAGTATTATTGAAGCAGGTTTTGGCATGTTAATGACAATGATGTTTGCGTGGTTGCCAGCACAAGCGGCCACTTTTTCAGGTAAATTAATTAATGCTGGAACGACTAAAGGAAACTTAGGCGGGGTAATGACTAAAACAGAGTACGAACCTGATGTAGATGCCGCTAATAGAAACACTGATAGATTTAGACGGTCTAGCGTTTCGGAACCAGAGTCTGGTCCAACAATAAAAATACCTACACCTAGACAATCACCGCAATCATCACAATCATCACAATCATCAGGTGAAAGATCTAGAAATGAAATGCGTGCAAGGCTGGATAGA
>JBDLSY010000179.1:0-4301 GCA_039805985.1 Pseudomonadota bacterium
ATGGGAATGTTCAATCAAATTTATCAAAAAATGATTTATTAAATATTAAAATCCCCCTGCCGCCTTTGGATATTCAAGAGAAAATTGTAAAAGAATGCGAAGCCATTGATACAGCCGTTGAAAGTGCAAAAACCGAGATTGGAAAAGCCAAGGCGGAGATTGAGGGGGTTGTATTAGGGATTTCTCAAAGTAATTACCCAATTAAAAGATTGGGAGAAATTATTAAAAAAATAAATGAAAATATAGATCCTAAAAATGAAAGTGGTGAAGTAAATTACATCGGATTAGAAAATATAGAAAGTCAAACAGGGACTTTAATAGGCAGTATAAAAGCACAATATTCAAAAATTAAAAGTTCAAAGACACAGTTTCAAGAAAATGATGTTTTATATGGAAAACTTCGTCCAAATTTGAACAAAGTATATTTATCAAATATAAATGGTATTTGCTCTACTGATATTTTGGTTTTTAGATTTAGTAATAAAGTAACTGCTAAATATTGTTCTTGTTATTTTTTGACTGCTAATTTTAATGAGGAAGTATTAAATACAGTTAGCGGACAGCAATTACCGAGAACTTCTTGGACAGATATGCAAGAAATAAAAATCCCTTTGCCCTCCATCGAAATCCAAGAAACAATCGTTGCCGAAATTAAAGTATTAGAACAAATAATTAACGAAAATCAAACCATCATCAACGCTGCCAACAGCCAAAAACAAGCCATTATTCAAAGCTATTTATAATCATTCAGAATCAAGATTTTCAGATTTAAAAAATCCTGATTTTAACCACTTACTTATTACTACTTACTATCAAAAAATATATGACTATTAAAAAAACAATTCGTCTAAACAAGGGTTTTAATGCACTGTGTCTATCGCTGGCTTTGACTGTGACAAACAGTTATGCTCAAACTTCAACTGTCGGTTTACAAGCGATGCGAACATTTGTTGCTCAACAAAAAAGTATTTCTGGTGATTTTGTACAAATTAATAAAAATAAGCAAGTTCGTCAATATGGACAGTTTGCGATGGCTAAACCTGACCAGTTTCGTTGGCAAATCAAAAAACCATTTGAACAATTATTGGTATCTGACGGCAAAACTTTAACGCAATGGGACGCTGATTTGAATCAAGCAACACAACGCAGCAGTCAAGGCTTGTTAAATAATACGCCTGCTGCATTATTAATGGGCGGGGCAAATGTAGAAAAGCAATTTGGTTTACAAGACGCAGGCTTTTCTGAAGGACTAAATTGGGTAAAAGCCACACCAAATAACAGCGAGAGTAGCTTTAAAATGATTAAGCTGGGGTTTAAAAATGGCGTTCCTGTTGTCTTATTGACGCAAGATGCTTTTGGTGGCGGTAGCCGTATAGACTTAAAAAATATCAAAACCAATGCCGTTAGCCCTAATAATTTTCAATTGTCATTGCCTAAAGATGCTGATATTGTAAAACTTTAAAAATATATTAAAAGCATATTAAAAGCATATTAAAAGTATACTATTTTTAACTAAAAGCATACTATTTTTAACTATAAAATCCTATGACTATTGCCGTTTACCCTGGAACTTTTGACCCTTTAACCCGTGGTCATGAAGACTTAGTACGTCGTGCTAGCCGCTTGTTTAGTACAATTATTGTAGGGGTAGCCGATAGCCGTGCTAAAAATCCGATGTTTACACAAAGTGAACGGCTGATAATTGCTAATGAAGTATTGGGTCACTATAACAATGTCAAAGTACTAGGTTTTAATGGTCTGTTACGCGATTTTGTTCGTGAACAACAAGCCAAAGTGATTTTACGTGGTCTGCGAGCGGTCGGTGATTTTGAATATGAGTTTCAAATGGCAGGTATGAATCGACATTTATTACCTGGTGTTGAGACTATGTTTTTAACGCCTTCGGATCAGTACCAATTTATCTCTGGTACTATTGTGCGAGAAATCGCTATGATGGGCGCTGATATCAGTCAATTTGTGTTTCCTAGTGTTGAAAAAAAACTAATGGAACGTTTTGAAGCCTTAAACTTATTGTCTATACCTTCTATGCCCTCCACCTTTATTACGCCTTGCCCATGAACTTAATTACCCAATATTTACACAGCAATCATATTGTTTTAAATGCACCTCATACCAATAAAAAACGTAGTTTTAAAGCGATTGCTGATTTGTTTTCTGATTTAGATGGAGTGTCTAGCCAAGCCGTTTACCAAGCATTAACTAACCGTGAGCGTATGGAATCAACAGGTTTAGGTTATGGCGTGGCTATTCCTCATGGGCGGGTTCAAGGTTTAAATAATACGGTGTGTGCGATAATGCGTTTAAGTACGGCCATTGAATTTGAGGCACCTGATAATTTGCCCGTTCAATTAATGATAATATTATTAGTCCCTGAACACGCTGGGCAAGCCCACCTAGATTTACTGAGTGAATTAGCGACTTTGTTGTCTTCACGCGATTTTCGTAGTGTGTTATTCAATGCCGCTACAGATACTGAAATATACCGTGCTTTTTTAACGGGTCAGGCAAAATCTATCGCCTCACCCTTAGACACTGATGTTTAATATTTAACATTTAATATTTAATTTAATATTTAATTTAACATTTAACATTTAACATTTAATATTTAATATTTAATATTTAATTTCAATATTTATATTACTATAAATTAGTACAAATTAATACAAATTAATACAATAATTATCCAACTGATATGGCTACTATATATAATTTAATTAATGAAACGGCTACACAATTAATGTTGTCATTAATAGAAGGTGAATTAGGGGTGTCTCGCCGTTTAGATTCACATGCCTTAGCAGCGGCAGACATGGTTGGTCATTTAAATATTGTTCATGCCAATCGGATTCAAGTGCTGGGTCAGCCAGAGATTAAATATTATCAAAAGTTACGGGCAAATCAGCGTGAACACGTCAGTGATGAGCTATTTGCTGCGGGGATGCCCGCAATGATTGTTGCCGAAGGCTTGGAAGTCCCTGATGGTTTAAGGCTAAAGTGTCGCACCCATCAAACGCCGTTATTAACGACTATGTTGCCCGCTGCCAAAGTGATTGATGGCTTGCGGATTTATCTGAATAAACTATTGTCCAAACAGGGGCAACGTCATGGTGTTTTAATTGATGTATTAGGTATGGGGGTACTCATTACGGGTGAATCGGGTTTAGGTAAAAGTGAGTTAGCCTTAGAGCTTATTTCACGTGGACATGGTTTAGTTGCAGATGATATGGTAGAAATTATGCAAATTGGGCCTAATATGATTGAAGGCCGCTGCCCAGAACTCCTACAAAATTTACTAGAAGTACGGGGTATTGGCTTGTTAGATATTAAAGCGATTTTTGGTGAAACCGCTGTACGTCGTCGAATGCGTATCAAACTAGTGGTGCATTTAGCACGGTATAGCAGCAGCGATGAAATTAATCGATTACCGACAGTGCTTCAGTATGAAGAGCTATTAGGCGTAGCGATTAGAAAAATAATATTGCCTGTGGCAATTGGGCGTAACTTAGCCGTATTATTAGAGGCAGCGGTTCGCAATACTATTTTGCAGTTACGCGGTATTGATACTGTGGGTGATTTTATTAAACGTCAGCAACTGGCGATGAATACACCGAATATTGACCCAGTAGATATAGAGCCAGTGACACTGATTTCACACGATACCAATGTATTTTAACCATTAGTATTTTAACCATTAGTATTTTAACTATTAGTATTTTAACTATTATCTTTATAACCAAAGCGACGCGGTTTATATAAATTAACTGATTTTGCAATGGCTGCAATGTGTTCAGGGGTAGTTCCACAGCACCCGCCTGCAATGTTTAAAAAACCGCTGGCAGAAAATTCACCCATTAACTCACTGGTATCACGCGGTGTTTCATCAAAACCAGTCTCACTCATAGGGTTAGGTAATCCTGCATTAGGATAGCAGCACAAAGCAGTATCACCCGCTACTTTTGCCAGTTCTGCAATATAAGGACGCATTAATGCAGCCCCTAAAGCACAGTTTAAGCCAATGCTTATGGGTTTTGCATGGCGTACACTAGCCCAAAATGCAGATACGGTTTGACCACTTAAAATACGTCCGCTGGCATCAGTAACTGTGCCACTAATCATAACGGGCAACTTAAATTGGTGATTTTCAAAATATTCATCAACTGCAAAGATAGCTGCTTTAGCGTTCAAAGTATCAAACACTGTTTCAATTAAAATAATGTCTATACCGCCCCGTACTAAGGCATCAACTTGAGCATAATAAGCTACGCGTAGTTCTTCAAAAG
>JBDLSY010000180.1:0-6834 GCA_039805985.1 Pseudomonadota bacterium
GTTTAAATGAGGTATTTAAATACCGTATATTGGGTATGGCAATGACATTTGCATCTATTTTATTGGCTGCTTTTTTTCTAATTAGTAATTACTTTAGAGCAATATATATAACATATATTATATAAATAATATAAATAATATAAATAATATAAACTAAACAATATAAAAAATATAAACGATATATGATATAAACAATATATGATATAAACGATATCAATATAACTGTATAAAATATATACTCCCATCAATAGTTACAAATTATAAATATTACCTATTATGAATATTCTTCACTTAGACTCATCACCTCAAGCCTTAAGCACGTCAGTGTCTCGTCAATTATCAAGTGCTACCGTTGCACGCTTACAATTTAAGTATCCAAATAGTACGGTGGTGTATCGTGATTTAGCAACAAATGCACCCGCACACTTAACTGCTGATGATTTAGCTGGGGCGTTTAGTCCAGTAGAGCAGTGGAGTGAGGCAACTAAAGCAGTTATGGTGATTAATGACGCCATTTTGAATGAATTTCAAAATGCTGATATTATCGTTATTGGCGTTCCAATGTATAACTTTAGTACGCCTTCTAGTTTAAAATCTTGGATTGACCGCGTTGCCCGCGTCGGTGTGACATTTAAATATACTGAAAAAGGTGCTGAAGGTTTGGTTAAAGGCAAATCAGTGGTTATTTTATCTAGTCGCGGTGGTTTTTATGCAGATACTGCTTGGGGGCCAGGATTAGACCATCAAGAAAAATATTTACAAGATTTTTTTGCTTTTTTAGGCATTACAGACTGTACACGTATTCGTGCAGAAGGTACAAGTATGGGTGAGCCTATTAAAACAAATAATATTAATCAAGCATTGGCACATATTTTAGCGTTGTAGTCAATAGCGATATAAAACTACTATGACTATGCTGTAGTAATTTCTATCGCTAAATTTTTTATTTTTATTTTTATTTTTCACTTATTAGTATTAGATAGCAGGTAAATATTATGGCAAAGCGCGATTTTTATGAAACATTGGGTGTAGGTAAAGCAGCTACTGACGATGAAATTAAAAAAGCTTATCGCAAAAAAGCGATGAAATATCACCCAGACCGTAATCCAGATAACCCGCAAGCCGAAACACAGTTTAAAGAGGCTAAAGAGGCTTATGAAATGTTATCAGACAACAATAAGCGTGCCGCTTATGACCGTCATGGACATGCTGCTTTTGAGCAACAAACGGGTGGCGGTGCGGGTTATCAGGGCAGTGCAAGCGATATTTTTAATGAAATATTTGGTAATCGCCGTCAGCAACAATCGCGTGGGCCACAAATGTATCAAGGTGAAGATATGCGCTACCGCATGGATATTACCTTGGAAGAGGCTGCAACAGGTATTTTAAAAAGTATTGTGATTCCTAGTTGGGATAATTGTACGCCTTGCAAAGGTACTGGGGCAAAACCAGGTACTCAACCACAAACATGTACTACTTGTCGTGGTCATGGGGTTGTACGTATGCAGCAAGGTTTTTTTATGACTGAACAGACTTGTCCACGTTGCCATGGTTCTGGTACGATTATTACTGACCCGTGTATGTCGTGTAATGGTCAAGGAAAAACTAAACGCAATAAAACTTTAGAGGTAGATATTCCACAAGGCATTGACGAAGGTATGCGAATTCGCTCTACAGGGCATGGTGAACCTGGTGTCAATGGTGGCCCTGCAGGTGATTTATATGTAGAAGTCCACATTAAAGAACATACTATTTTTAAACGCGATGGTGACCACTTACATTGTGAAGTACCGATTAGTTTTGTACAAGCAGCCTTAGGGGGTGATATTGAAGTGCCTACTTTAACAGGAAAAGGCGAGGTTAGTTTGGCAGAAGGCACACAACATGGCAAGCAAGTGCGTGTACGTGGTAAAGGCATTAAAGGTGTTCGGTCGGCAACACCAGGAGATTTATATTGCCATATTGCCGTAGAAGTGCCAGTACGTTTAAATGACGAACAAAAAGACTTGTTACGTCAATTAGATGCCAGTATTAAAGCGGGTGGCAACAAGCATAATCCACAAGAACAAGGTTTTTTTGATAAAGTTAAAGGATTTTTTGCATAAATGGGTTCAATATAAATATTATAAATATTATAAATATTATAAATATTAAATATTAAATATTAAACATTAAAATTAATATTATTTTGTTTTTAATTGTTTATATTGTATATAATTAACCTCATTAAGTGATTGATTTAACAAGTCATTGACTTAAGTTTATCCAACATCAAAAGGACTCTATCATGATAAAGAAATCAACTATTACCAAAAAAATAGGTACAACCGCTTTAGCTTTGTCTTTAGTGTGTTTTTCAGTGAAAAGTGTTTACGCTGACAGAATAGTTTCAACAATTCCAACAGATTATGGCGGAATCACTACATTTCAAATCGGGTGTTCAGTTAGTCTGCAAAAACCTAGTTGTAATACAAATGAAAAAACTGTGCTTCCTGAAGCCAATGATTATGGAAAGTTTTTTTTAAGTCCTAATGAAACAGCTGAAATTACTATAATCAATCCAAATTCAAAGGATGTAGAATTTAATGTAGACATTGAAGTGAAGGGTCGGCTTTACGACAAACCCCCGAATACCATCGTAACCGTTGCGACAATAAAAAATGTTAGTAACAGCAGTTTAAAAAAATCTTTTATTGTAAAAAATAATTTTGATAAAGGAGTCAATGCCTTTATCGTTGTAAATAACTTAACAATAGATGCCTCACCTGCTCTGAAGAAAAAAGCAGAAATAAAAGTAGTTGGTAAGTCTTCTATTAAAGAAGCATATACAACAAAAGATATCTGGGAAAAGTCTTTAATAGAAGCAACAGCTGATGTTAAAAAATATGGTTATTCGCAACCATTTGGATGTACAGTCAGTGTACTTAATGAACAATGCCTCCCCCCGATGGTGTATCCAATTTCAAGAGGAGAATCTGTTAATGTAACTGTAGATTTTGGATCTAACCCACCTAAAAATGCCCGCGCAGACTGGCAAGTATCTGGCACGTATATTACTAATAACCAAGGTATCGCTACAACATTCTCAACAGTACAAACAAGTTATAAAAATGAAACAAAAACGTTTAAAAATAACACTGGCTCAACAGTTTATATAGCGCCAAGAATTATGAATTTTACACATAAAGATGGGTCTACTAGTAAAGCTCAAGTGACTATGAACTTTGTGCCTGATTTTAAAAAATAAAAATTAATTACTAATGGCCTAGGTATTATTAGTTAATTTAGTCGGAGTATCTTTTATCCAAAAAAGTATTATGACTGCTAAATCTTTTAGAAACTAATATCTTAACTACACACAGTAATAATGCCATAATTTATATTAAACACATCACTTTACAATAGAGATTACCATGAAAACTTTTTTAAAAAAAAACAATGCCACAGCACTCATTTTATCCAGTATCCTTTTGTTTTCTACAGTCACACAAGCTAATTCAACAATGAGTGAGCTAGAAGATTCTGAAATACAAACAAAAACACCTTTATTTGTTAAATCACTTAACTTTAATAGTGATAAAAACGAAAAATTCTTAAGTAATACTACTGAAAATAGTACAAAAACCACTAAGAGCACTACAGAACCGACTCAATTAGACTATTTGAAGCAATTTGATAATTGGAAAAGTCTTATAAAATCAACAACCAGTTGTAGTACTGCCCGCGTAAGAACGCAGTGCTATTCTTTTCTTTTGCCAACTAGTGTTTCTAAAAGCAGTACGTCGCTTATAAAAATAGAGCCTAAACAAAAAGTTGTAGTTGATATAGATTTCCATGACGATTCAGCCAAAAATGCATTTGCAGAATATGAAATGATGTTGCCGTATAACGATCTGGAGTTTAAAACTCTTACAGGAATCATAACAGCTACAAAAGATAAAAAGACCTCTTATATCAATAACTTTCCTTATGCAGTTTATGCCTCTGCAATAGTGTACACTAATCTTGGATCTGGCATCACAATCACTGCTACAGCAGTAGACAAAGACAAATAGTTTGTAATGTAAAAGATATAGCATTACTGTTTTAGTCTTGCTAAGACATAATATATAAATTTTTAAAAATCTTAGACATTCTTAGTAAAAGTAATACTTATTTTAGTAAAGTAGCAATGTCTAAAAATAAAATGACTTAAACTTAAGCTTAAAAACTAAGTTTAAGTCATTTTTTATTGTATATTTATTGTATATTTATTTATATTATCTTTAAATTAAGTTTAAATTAAGTGTTTATCTGTCACCGCACCGTAGCTAGCACTGCTCGCTAAAGCTGCAAATTTAGCCAATACTCCACGGGTATAACGCGGCGCAGGTTGAACCCAAGCGGCTTTACGGGTTGCTAATTCTGCATCACTAATATTAATTTGTACTAATTGTTGAGTGGCATCAATCGTAACGCTATCGCCTTCTTGTACCAACGCAATAGCACCACCCACAAATGCTTCTGGTGAAACATGGCCGACTACCATACCCCATGTGCCTCCGCTAAAGCGACCATCGGTAATTAAACCCACATCTTCGCCTAAACCTTGACCGATTAAAGCTGCAGTCGGGGCAAGCATTTCACGCATTCCTGGACCGCCTTTAGGACCTTCGTAGCGAATAATCAGTACATCGCCTTTTTTAATATGGTGTGCCATAATCGCCGTCATCGCATCATCTTCGCTGTCAAATACACGTGCAGGGCCTGTAATGGTTAATTTTTTTAATCCAGTAATTTTAGCAACACTGCCTTCAGGGGCTAAGTTACCTTTTAATACTGCAAGGTGACCTTCTTTGTACAAAGCGGTTTCCATCGTTTTAATGACATATTGGTTACTACGCGGTGCATCAGGGACGTGTGCCAATTCTTCAGCTATGGTTTTGCCTGTAATTGTTATGCAATCACCGTGTAGTAAACCTGCTTTTAATAATATTTTTAGCACTTGGGGTACACCACCTGCCGCGTGTAAATCAACCGCTACAAATTGCCCTGATGGTTTTAAATCACAAATCACACCGACTTTACGGCGTACTATTTCAAAATCTTCTAAAGACCATTCAACTTCAGCGGCATGGGCAATCGCTAAATAATGTAATACGGCATTGGTTGAGCCACCGGTTGCCATAATCAAAGCCACTGCATTTTCAATACTTTTACGGGTAATAATATCGCGAGGTTTTAAATCATTTTTAACGGCGTTAATCAGTACACGGGCTGATTCAGCAGCACTGACGGTTTTTTCTTCGTCAGGATTTGCCATAGTGCTAGAGTACATTAAACTCATACCTAAGGCTTCAAAACTAGAACTCATTGTATTAGCCGTATACATTCCGCCACACGATCCGCTACCAGGAATTGATTTTTGTTCAATAGCTTTAAAATCTTCATCACTCATGCGTTTGGCATTAAATTCACCGACGGCTTCAAACACACTAACAACGGTTAAATCTTTACCTTTATGGCTTCCAGGTTTAATTGTGCCACCGTACACATAAATACCCGGTACGTTCATACGTGCTAAAGCCATCATACCACCCGGCATATTTTTGTCGCAACCACCTACAATGACCACGCCGTCTAACCATTGGCATTGAGTTACAGTTTCAATGCTATCGGCGATGACTTCGCGCGATACAAGGCTATACTTCATGCCTTCTGTTCCCATACTCATACCATCACTGATTGTGGGGACACCAAATACTTGCGGGTTTCCCCCTGCGTTTTTAACGGCTTCAATGGCGGCATCAGCGAGTTTTTGCAAACCGCTATTGCAGGGTGTAACGGTACTATGTCCGTTGGCAATTCCAATCATAGGTTTGTCAAAATCGCTTTCAACATAGCCCATACCATAATACATACTGCGGTTGGGTGCGCGTGAAATACCTTCAGTGATAGCAGCAGAACGGCCTTTATAGCTCATAAGATTCCTTGATTTTTAGGGTTAATTATTAATTAAGTATTAAGTATTAAGTATTTAAAATTACTTTATTTACTTTTTACTTAAACATCTATTATATTAATAATATTTTCAAGCAAGACAAGTGTAAGACAAGTATTAAGCAAGTAGTTTAAGCTGACGTATATCATACATAATTGTATTAGGCATCAATTTGGTTAAGTAAAGCAATTAAACGCCGTCCTATAGCATACGCTAAATTTACAGGAACGGCATTGCCAATTTGTTTATATTGTGCGGTTACTGGTCCTAAAAATACCCACTCATCAGGGAATGTTTGTACTCGTGCATATTCTCTAACGGTTAAAGGGCGATGCTCTTCAGGGTGGCATCGCTCGGTTTGTTTTTGTGAGGGGCTACATGTTAAAGTTAAACTAGGTTCATTCCAAGATAAACGTCTTGCCATACCCGTTTTTCCGCCCCCTAAAAAATAACTACCCTGCATATATTCACGCTGTAATTCATCAGGTAAGTCACGCCAATAGCCACCTTGAGGCACTTGACTTAAAATTTCTGCTTTTCTTTTAGGATATTTTTGTCCTTCAGTACTAAGTTTAGTTACATCATCTGCATATAGTTCACCTGCTTTTAAAGCATCTTTTAGTACCATAATACGTTTATAGGGCGATGGCCATTTAAAATTATTAAGATGTGCTAAATCGTTTCTAATTGCAATAAGTATTAATCGTTCACGTTTTTGTGGAACTTTATAAAAAATGGCTTTAAGTACTTTAGGTTCTATTAGTGTATATCCTAAATTTTTAATAGTTTCTTTTATAATTTTAATAGTTTTTCCATTGTCGTGGTCAAGCAAACCCCTGACATTTTCTGCCATA
>JBDLSY010000181.1:0-6515 GCA_039805985.1 Pseudomonadota bacterium
ACGACTTCATTTACAGTATCAGCTAATAATTTAATTCTTCCACCATTACTAAACAACTCGGCTTGCGCCGCATTAATTGTCTCAAGTGTATAATTTGCTAACATCGCATCGACAGGTAACATGCAGGCTTTTAAATCAGCTTCATTCATTGCTTGAAACATATCTAAACTGTATGCGTTTGACACAGTCCAATCAGCAACAGCTGTGCGACGCAAAGCAATTAAATGAGCACCACACCCTAAAGCAGCCCCAATATCTTGCCCTAAAGTGCGAATATAAGTACCCTTACTCACTTTAGCACAAATATCAAACCATATTTTACCTGATTCTCCCACTACATTTTTTTCAATATTAATAATTGAACCCGTGTTAGCATCAAAAAAGCTAGCATTTAAAACATTCAATTCATACACAGTAATTGTTCGTGCTTTTCGCTCTATTTCAATACCTTGCCGTGCAAGTTCATATAAAGGCTTGCCTTGATGCTTAAGCGCACTGTACATGGGTGGTACTTGTTCAAGTAAACCAGTAAATTGCTGAATGACCGCATTTAAGTGCTTAATAGTAAAATTGACAGGGTGACGGCTTAAAACAGTCCCTTCGGCATCACCTGTAGCCGTCGTAATACCTAAACATAAACGTGCAGTATAGGTTTTATCAGAATTTAATAAACTTTGCGCAAACTTACTGGCCTCACCTAAACACAAGGGAAGCAAACCTGTTGCTAATGGGTCTAAAGTCCCTGTATGTCCAGCTTTGGCAGCTTTAAAAACGCGACGTACTTGTTGTAAAGCTTGATTACTACTACTGCCTAAAGCCTTGTCCAGCAAAACAATACCGTTCACTGATTGCCATATTGTTTTGGCTTTAACAGGTTTGGTAACAATACTTTGCACGACATTTACACCGTTAATCACACAGCTAATCAACAGCCATTACAGATTCAACCAAATGCGAAGGATTTATTTGAAGTTTAGCTACGTCATCATCTTTAGCCGTAATAGTAAGTGCTTCTTGAATTAAACCAGTCATCGCAATACCATTTTTAGTCGTATTATCATATATAAAATGCAAAGCGGGTGTTGTATGCAATACCAATCGCTTACCTAATTCACGGCGTAAATAACCTGCTGCTGCTTCTAAACCCGCTTGCACAGGTTCAGTTGGCATGGTATCCATTAACATAGAATAAAACACTTTAGCATGACTATAGTCTGGCGTTACCTCTACGCCAGTGACTGTAACCCACGCACCTTGCAAACGTATATCTTTTACTTCAGTACGAATCAATTCAGCTAAATCTTTTTGAATTTGATCAGCGACACGTACATTGCGATTAACTGTATTGCTTTTATTTTTATTCATTATTTTTACTTGTTTTTGCTTGTTTTTGCTTGTTTTTGCTTGTTTTTGCTTATTTTTGCTTATTTTGGTATTTTTTAACCTATAAAATACGAGCAACCTCAACCATTTCAAAAGCTTCTAAGCGGTCTCCAACCTGTAAATCATTGTTATTTTTCAGTGATAAACCACACTCAAAGTTATTTTTAACTTCACGTGCATCATCTTTAAAGCGTTTTAGTGAATCTAACTCACCTGTCCAAATGACGATATTATCACGTAACAAACGAATTTTAGAGGTACGGCGAACAACCCCTTCTAACACCATACAACCAGCAATACGGCCAATTTTAGAAATATCATAGGTTTGACGCACTTCAACTAAACCGAGTATTTCTTCACGCTGTTCTGGTGCAAGCATGCCCGATAAAGCGGCTTTTAAATAATCTACTGCATCATAAATAATACTGTAATAAAGGATAGTAACATTTAGTCCTTCAGCGACTTTACGTACACTGGCATCGGCACGGGTATTGAAACCAATCACTAATGACTGACTGGCAGCAGCCAAATTAATATCACTTTCAGTAATACCACCTACACCTGTATGAACAATATGTACACGAACTTCATCATTGGCTAGCTTACCAATAGAATGGGCAATGGCTTCTTGTGAACCTTGTACGTCTGCTTTGACAATCACATTTAAAGTTTTCTTCTCGCTTTCGCCCATATTCTCAAACATATCGGCCATTTTTGCAGCACTTTGTTTAGATAATTTAGTGTCACGGAATTTACCTTGACGGTATAAAGCTAACTCACGGGCTTTACGCTCGTCAGCTAAGACCATCACTTCGTCACCCGCGTTTGGCACATCAGTTAAACCTTGAATTTCTACAGGAATTGAAGGCCCTGCCTCGTTAATTAGCTTACCATTTTCATCCATCATAGCACGAACACGGCCAAAGCTAGCACCCGCCAACACCACATCACCACGACGCAAAGTACCGCTTTGAATTAAGACAGTTGCTACAGCACCTTTACCTTTGTCTAAACGACTTTCAATGACTACGCCCTTAGCGTGTGAAGTCACAGGCGCACGCAACTCTAACACTTCAGCTTGTAATAATACTTGCTCAAGTAGAGCATCAATGCCTTGCCCTGTTTTAGCCGATACTTCAATGAAAGGTGAATCACCACCAAATTCTTCAGGAACCACACCACAAGTCACTAACTCATTACGAACCCGTTCAGGCGCTGCATCAGGCTTATCAATCTTAGTCATCGCAACGACTAAAGGTACACCCGATGCTTTAGCATGGGCAATCGCTTCTCTAGTTTGTGGCATTACACCATCATCAGCAGCAACAACAAGAATAACGACGTCAGTTGCTTTAGCCCCACGAGCACGCATTGCTGTAAACGCTTCATGTCCTGGTGTATCTAAAAAAGTAATCATGCCACGATCTGTCATTACGTGGTATGCACCAATGTGTTGCGTAATTCCGCCTGCCTCACCACCTGCCACTTTAGTACGGCGAATATAGTCTAACAGCGAAGTTTTACCATGATCAACGTGTCCCATGACTGTAACTACAGGGGGACGAGCATGTAATTCCGCAGTACTTTCATCATCTTCTACCAAATCAACTTCGGGGTCATCAATTCGTGCAGCCAAGGCTTTATGCCCCAACTCTTCTACAACAATCATGGCAGTTTCTTGATCTAAAATTTGATTAATAGTGACCATTTGACCCATCATCATCAGTGCTTTAACCACCTCAACACCTTTAACGGACATTTTATGTGCTAAGTCAGCGACTGAAATAGTTTCAGGTACATGAATTTCACGGGCAATAAATTCAACGGGTGTTTGAACATACTGATTTTCATCATGACGCCCCCGACCTTTACCGCCTGCGGCACGCTTACCATTGCTACGAACTTCTTTTGCCTTAGTTTTTTTGCGATCATCTACTGTGACTACCCCCTCATTTTGACGAATAGTTTTTGTAACAACCGCAACTTTAGCTGCTGGTTTGGACACATTATTAGCTGCTTTAGCGGGTGCAGCTGATTTATGCAACGTACCCTCAATAGAAACAGGCTTGATCATTTTTTTAGGAGGGGCAGCCATTTGCTCGCGTAAATTAGCAGTACTGGTCTCTGCTGCTTTTCGTTTCGCCTCACGTTCAGTGGCAACTAATTTTTCAGCTTCAATACGTGCTGACTTCGCAGCCATCAAATCTGCCATTGCTTTTTCACTGGCACTCATCGTTTTCACAACAGGTACATCAGTCATTTTTACGGCTTCTAATGGCTTAGAATCACTTATTGAAGAGGGTATTATCTTTGATAAAGGGGGTACTACCATCTTCAGTTTATGCGTTTCAACAGTAGATTGCTTTAGTTTTTTAGTAAAAACGGGCGCACCAATTTGTGGTTTAGGTATTACAACGGCTGGTTTAAATTCAACTATGGGTAACTCAACTACAGATAATTCAACTATAGGCGATTCAACTACAGATAAAACAGGGGGATTCGCCGATAGTGCTTTAGCTACTTTAATTGAAGCAGCGGCTGCAATTTTGGCTTGGGTAATTTGTTGTTTTTTCTCAAAATCCGCCTCTTGAATAGCACGCAACTTACGCTGACGATCGGCTTCTTCTTCACGACGCTTTAATACATCAGGTGAGATAACCGAAATAAGCTCAGGTGCTGTTACCTTGGCTGGTGTTTCAGATGAATTTAATGCAGTAGATTCTTTAGCATTATTTTCTTTAGCATTATTTTCTTTAGCATTATCAACATCAATATTAATATCAAAACTAGCAGGGTCAATATTTAAATTAACCTGTTCTACAGACGCTTGGGAAAGTACATCTTTAACTTGGAACACTGCTGGTGCGTTAAACGCATCGCTCACAGCTTCAACCACTATGTCAATAGTAGCTTCAGTATTATTATGCTCACTTACACTGCCTACTAAAAGACGGCGTTTTGGCTTTGTAATAACCTGAATACCATTATTAGGCTTACCTGTTACAGAACGAGGCACACCTGATTTAGCACCTAAAGTACGCACACCTAAAGTAGCTTGGACAGCAGGTTTAAAGGTACTGGTACATTGCTCTTGTTCCGCAGTACTCAACCAGTCGCTCGCCGAAGCCTTATGCACACCTATTTTCTCTAAGTGTGACAATATAACAGCAACGGGTGTACGCAGTTGTTCTGCGTATTGACTGACGGTAATTTGACTCATGTAAATTCCTTGATCTCTTTCTAAAATAATTAAACACACACTATAGCAATAAAATATTAAATTAAAATTAAATATTTGATGTGTAATGTTTATATTGAATATTTAATATTTATAGGTAATGTGTAATATGTAATATGTAATATGTATTATATTTATAATGTATTATATTTATAATATTTATAATATTTATATTTATAAATACATAATACATATACGTAATATGTAATGTTTAAGTGAATATCTAAACCTAATATTTGATTATAAAAAATAATATCAACAGTACGCTTACTATGCTAGTTCGTCCATAATACGTGCCGCTGTAATTAATTGAGATGCACGTATAATTGTTAAACCCGATAGCTGTTCTAATTGTTCATTTTTACAACGATCTAGTAAATCAGTAGCTGACTTACCTTTCAAACCTGGTGGTAAGCGTCCTTTACTAACGGCTAATTCAGCCAATAACTCATCGGCTGCCAGTGTTGCTAAGTCGCCTGGTGTATAAACACCAATCCTCGGCAAAATATCAATTAAAAAACGATCATCGCCAATTAAAGCCAATAGACCTTCACCACTACTTGCAGTAGCTTGATCACGAACTGCATTTTGCGATAACACAGCAGCACGTGCGCGACGACGTAACTCTTGTACAGTGTCCTCATCAAACGATTCAATTGCCAGCAATTCATCAACAGCGACATAAGCCACTTCTTCTAAACTAGTAAAACCTTGTTCAATCAAAATATCAGCGACTTCTACATCAACATCAAGCTCTTTAATAAAAGCTACACGGGCGTTTTCTAATTCCTCAGTTTGTTTTTTTTCTGACTCTTTTTCTGTCATTAAATTAATACGCCAGCCCGTTAATTCAGAAGCCAAACGCACATTTTGACCACCACGACCAATTGCGATGGCTAAATTTTCATCATCAACCACTACGTCCATACTGTGGGCGTCTTCGTCAATTACAATGGATTTTACTTGAGCGGGCGACAACGCATCAACCACAAATTGACTGGGTTCTTCGTTCCAAAGAACAATGTCTATATTTTCACCGCTAATTTCATTGCGTACCGCAGTAATTCGTGTGCCGCGAACGCCTACACAAGTACCAATAGGATCAATACGCTTCGGGTCAGGTGAATATACAGCTAACTTAGCACGCACACCAGGGTCTCGGGCAGCACTTTTTAAAATTAACAGACCTTGTTCAATTTCTGGAACTTCATTAGCAACTAGAGCAATCAAAAATTCTGGCGAAGTACGTGACAAAGTTAATTGTGGCCCGCGTGCTGATGAATCAATTTTAGTCACATACGCACGTATGCGCGCCCCTGCAAACAAATTTTCTTTAGGAATCATATTGTCTCGCGACAAACGCCCTTCTAAACGACCAATCTCAACAATAGCATCACCACGGTCTAAACGCTTAACAGTACCCGTAATAATACGCTCGCCACGGGCTTGAAAATCAATTAACACTTGTTCGCGTTCAGCATCACGAATTTTTTGCATCATTACTTGTTTAGCAGCTTGTGCGCCAATACGCCCAAACTCTACACCTTCAATGTCTTCTTCAACAAACTCACCCTCCTGAACATCGGGCAATTGCTCACGGGCTTCGCTTAAAGCCAATTGACAATTAGGTATCTCTACCGCATCGTCTAGCATAATTTGCCAACGGCGAAATGCCTCATACTGACCTGTATTACGGTTAATTGAGACGCGAACATCTACATCATTTTCAGTAAAATTATGTTTTTTCACAGCCGAGGCCATAGCTTGCTCTAAAGCAATATAAGTTGCCTCAGCACTCACACCTTTTTCACGCGACAACGCATCGACTAATACCAAAATTTCTTTACTCATGATTCTTACCTTTGAAATCTAAATAGGGGTCTAAACGAACTGA
>JBDLSY010000182.1:0-4895 GCA_039805985.1 Pseudomonadota bacterium
ATATTATCAATGTATTAACAATATATCAATATATATATAAATGTATATTAATGTATATTAATGTATATTATTACATAATTTATATGCAATATATACAATATATAAATTATCTAATAAATAGATTTTTATATCATCTCAATAGCCAAAGCAACCGCTTCGCCACCACCAATACACAAAGTAGCAATACCTGTTTTACCGCCTGTTTGACGCAATGCACCAATCAGCGTAGTCAAAATACGCGCCCCACTAGCCCCGATTGGGTGTCCTAAAGCACAAGCACCGCCATGAATATTTACTTGTTGATGAGGAATATTTAACTCGTGCATGAGTGCCATAGTTACCGTTGCAAAGGCTTCGTTAATTTCCCATAAATCGACTTGAGTCTTGTCCCAACCCGCTTTAATCAGCACTTTATTGATTGCACCCAGTGGGGCGGTCGTAAACCATTCTGGATCTTGAGCGTGGGTGGCGTGAGAAACAATCTTTGCTAACGGCTTTAAACCTTTGGCCTGTGCTGTGCTAGCACGCATTAATACTAAAGCTGCTGCTCCATCGCTGATACTACTGGCGTTGGCAGCAGTAATTGTGCCGTCTTTTTTAAATGCAGGGCGTAAAGTCGGAATTTTTTCTAGTTTAGCTTTTAAAGGTTGTTCATCTTTGTCTATAGTGATATCACCCGTTTTAGATTTTAATGTAACGGGGGCAATTTCCCATTGAAAACGTCCTTCATGGGTTGCAGTAACAGCACGTTGAGTGCTGGTGATAGCAAAGGCATCTTGTGCCTCACGCGTAAAATTATATTTTTCGTTACATTTTTCAGCAAATACACCCATGGCAGTACCACGAGAATAAGCATCTTCTAAGCCATCCATTGCCATGTGGTCATAAACCGTAATTGCACCATAGCGATAACCCTTACGAGAATTTAACATTAAATGTGGGGCATTGGTCATTGATTCCATACCGCCTGCAATTAACACATCTGCACTGCCTGCAACAAGCATATCATGAGCCAGCATCACTGATTTTAAGCCTGCTCCACACATTTTGCTTAAAGTAACCGCGCCTGCCGTATGGGGTAAGCCAGCGGCTAAAGCCGCTTGTCTTGCGGGGGCTTGACCTTGTCCTGCCATTAGGCAATTACCAAAAATAACTTCATCAATACTATGAGGGTCAACGCCTGCGCGTTCAACTGCTGCACGAATAGCGGTTGCACCTAATTCAACGGCCGTTGTATTGGCAAAATCGCCTAACATACCACCCATAGGGGTACGCGCAGCAGAAACGATAACGATAGGATCAGTGATATGGTTCATAAATTTGCAAAGAGGATTGACGATAAATAAATTACTTCGGTTAGCTTTAAACTGATTTTTTAAAAAATAGACAGATATTGAAAAGCTTTTAGCTTACTATTTTACTATGCTTACTCTAATTATAAATATTGATAGGGCATTTAAATAGAAGTTTTTAATCTGATTTACACTGTTGGTTAATAAATTACAATATTAATCACACTGTTAATTACACTGTTAATCACAATAATTTTTCAAATTAAAAATCCATAATATGCAACCAATATTAAAATCAAATAACACTGTTCCAGCCTTGTCTATTAAGGGTATTACTAAAAATTTTGCTACATTAAAAGCCCTTAAAGGGGTTGATTTAACCATTGCCCAAGGTGAGTTTTTTGGTTTATTAGGCCCTAATGGGGCGGGTAAAACGACTTTAATTTCAATTATTTCGGGGCTTTCTACCGCATCAAGTGGTCAGGTTGCTGTAATGGGGCATGATGTACAGACTGATTTTCGTGCAGCACGACAGTCTTTAGGTTTAGTGCCACAAGAGTTAGTATTTGATCCTTTTTTTACAGTTAAAGAATTTTTACGTAACCAAAGTGGTTACTTTGGTATTAAAAACAATGATTCGTGGATTGATGAAATACTAGAAGGTTTAGGGCTGACTGATAAAGCCCAGACCAATATGCGTGCTTTATCAGGGGGTATGAAGCGGCGAGTATTAATAGCACAAGCTTTGGTTCATAAGCCGCCTGTGATTGTATTAGATGAGCCTACTGCGGGTGTTGATGTTGAATTGCGTCAAACAGTATGGAGATTTATTCGTAAACTGCACGCCAAAGGCCATACGATTGTATTAACCACGCATTATTTAGAAGAAGCAGAAGAATTATGCAGCCGTATCGCATTATTACAACACGGCAAAATAGTTGCTTTAGATACGACTTCAAACTTATTAGGGCAGTGTTCAGGCTTACAGTTATTGCTACGAATTAATGGCAAATTGCCTGAAGTACTTCATTCATTATTAATGCAAGGTACTGGCAATACTGCTGGTGAACGCCTGCGTTTACGCTTAAGTCATTACGATGCTGCCGTGGATATTTTAGCTATTTTGCGTGCTCATCAATTAATCATCGATGAGTTAGATATTCAACGCGCTGATTTAGAAGATGTTTTTTTACAAATTGTAGGCAGTAAAAATGTATAAATAAAATTTATAAGCATTGAATAAGCGTTAAATAGGATTAAATCAGATTAAATCAGATTAAATCAAATTAAATCAAATTAAATTAAATCAAATTAAATCAGACTAAATAAAAATTAATTTAAAAATAATTTAAAAAAATAAATTTAAAACTTGAAATAAAGCAATTGAACCTTAACTATAGGTGTGAGCAAGATTGCTTGCTAATTATATTTACAGTTTGCTTTATTTTTAAATTAATTAATCAATTAACAATAACTAAATATCAAAGGATTCATTATGGGACGTATTATTGGTATCGATTTAGGCACTACTAATTCATGTGTAGCGGTTTTAGAAGGTGGTGTACCAAAAGTGATTGACAACGCTGAAGGTGCACGCACAACACCGTCGATTATTGCTTATATGGAAGATGGCGAAATTCGGGTTGGGGCCCCCGCAAAAAATCAAGCAGTCACTAATCCAAAAAATACTTTGTATGCTGTTAAACGCCTAATTGGCCGTAAATTTACCGACAAAGAAGTACAAAAAGATATTGCCCACATGCCTTACGGCATTGTACAAGCCGACAACGGTGATGCTTGGGTGTCTGTGCGTGACCAAAAATTGGCACCACCGCAAATTAGTGCAGAAATTTTGCGTAAAATGAAAAAGGCAGCCGAAGATTATTTAGGTGAAGCCGTTACTGAAGCAGTCATTACTGTACCTGCTTATTTTAATGATGCACAACGTCAAGCGACTAAAGATGCGGGACGCATTGCAGGTTTAGATGTTAAACGGATTATTAACGAGCCCACGGCGGCGGCATTAGCCTTTGGTTTGGACAAATCTGAGAAAGGCGACCGTAAAATTGCTGTGTATGATTTAGGCGGCGGTACGTTTGATGTATCCATCATCGAAATCGCTGATATGGACGGTGAAAAGCAATTTGAAGTACTGTCTACTAATGGTGATACTTTTTTAGGCGGCGAAGATTTTGACCAACGTATTATTAACCATATTATTGCCGAGTTTAAAAAAGAGCAAGGCGTTGATTTGTCTAAAGATATGATGGCTTTGCAACGCCTGAAAGATTCGGCAGAAAAAGCTAAAATAGAATTGTCATCTAGCCAACAAACAGAAATTAATTTGCCTTACATCACGATGGACGCATCGGGGCCTAAGCACTTGATGATGAAATTATCGCGTGCTAAATTAGAGAGTTTGGTAGAAGATTTAATTGAGCGTAGTATTGCACCATGCCGAATCGCTATTAAAGATTCAGGGATTAATCTCACGGATATTGATGATATTATTTTAGTCGGCGGTATGACCCGTATGCCTAAAGTCCAAGAAGCAGTCAAAGCTTTTTTTGGTAAAGAACCGCGCAAAGATGTTAATCCAGATGAAGCAGTGGCCGCAGGGGCAGCCATTCAAGGCGGCGTATTGTCGGGTGACCGTACCGATGTTTTATTGTTAGATGTAACACCGTTGTCTTTAGGTATTGAGACTATGGGTGGTGTTATGACTAAAATGATTAATAAAAATACGACTATTCCGACTAAGTTTGCACAAGTGTATTCAACGGCTGATGATAATCAACCCGCTGTAACCGTCAAAGTGTTTCAAGGTGAACGTGAAATTGCTACGGGTAATAAGTTATTAGGTGAGTTTAATTTAGAGGGCATTCCACCCGCACCGCGTGGTACACCGCAAATTGAAGTGGCTTTTGATATTGATGCTAATGGTATTCTGCACGTATCGGCTAAAGATAAAGGAACGGGTAAAGAAAATAAAATTACCATTAAAGCAAACAGTGGCTTGTCTGAAGCTGAAATTGCGGCTATGGTTAAAGACGCTGAAGCCAATGCCGAAGAAGATAAAAAAGCCTTGGCCGTTGCTAAAGCCCGTAATGAAGCCGATAGTTTGATTCATAGCACGAAAAAATCACTCAATGAACACGGCAGTAAAATTAGCGTTGAAGAAAAAACTGCGATTGAAGCCGCTTTGACTGAATTAGAAAGTGTTGCAAAATCAGGCGATGTTGCAGAAATCACCGCTAAAATTGAAGTGTTGTCTACAGCATCGCAAAAATTAGGTGAGGCGGTTTATGCTGAAGCGGCTGCCAGTGCAGAAAAAGCCAATACAGAGCCAACAGCAGCTAAAGCACAAGATGACAATGTAGTTGATGCAGATTTTAAAGAAGTAAAACGTTGATGATTAATAGTTAATAATTAATAGTTGTTAGAATCAAGATTTTTAAGATTAAAAGATAAACAGGATTTAAAAAATCCTTAAAATCTTTAAATTCTGAAAATCTTGATTCAGACTTTAGATTTTAAAGCTTGAGAAACATATTTTTAATAGTTTTAAAAAAAGTTTATTAAATATAATATATTTAATATAAA
>JBDLSY010000183.1:0-3234 GCA_039805985.1 Pseudomonadota bacterium
TATTTAAATGGTATTTATACTTTAAAGTAAAAACAGTAAGATTTGATGAATTGTTCTAAAATAACAATGTTGTTGATAGATATTTAAAGCAAAATTGCAGGTGAATACTTAATTTATTAAATACTCACCTACATTTTTTGTGTTTTATAGCACTCAAATAAAAAGAAAATTAACGAGAATATAATTCAACAATCATACTTTCATTAACTTCTTGAGCAACGTCTGCACGATCTGGAATCTGTTTAAATGTACCTTCTAATTTAGCCGCATCAACAGAAACCCAAATTGGAGTGCCTGATTGCGCAGACAAAACTAGTGCTTCAGCAATACGAGCTTGCTTTTTAGCTTTGTCACGAACAGAAATAACATCACCGACTTTAATATGTATAGAAGGAATATTAGCTGTCTGCCCATTTAAAGTAAAAGCTTTATGACTTACCAACTGGCGTGCTTCAGCACGAGTTGAAGCAAAGCCCATTCTATATACAACATTATCAAACCGAGACTCTAGTAAACTAATCAAGTTTTCGCCAGTATTACCACGTTTTTTATCAGCAGCTTCAAAATAACGACGAAATTGCGATTCTAAAATGCCATACATACGCTTAGCTTTTTGTTTTTCACGCAATTGTAAGCCATAATCACTGGTGCGTGCACCGGATGTTTTTCCATGCTGACCAGGTTTAGTCTCGTGTTTACACTTTGAATCATAAGAGCGACGAGAAGATTTTAGAGATAAATCAACACCTTCACGGCGTGATAATTTTAGTTTTGGACCTAGATAACGTGCCACAATGGACTCCAATTGATGTTTAATCTTTAAACGCTACTAACTAAGCATGTATTATTATGAAAATATGCTGTGTTAGGCTGTAAGTAAGCGCGTTAAACGGTGGTCTTATAAAATATTACAATAGTATTAACTATTGTAATAAGGAATTTTTGATACTGATTTTTATTTTTACTTAAATACGGCGACGCTTCGGGGGACGACAACCATTATGAGGCATAGGTGTTACGTCAGTAATAGACGTGATACGAATACCTAATGCACTCATTGCACGAACAGCAGACTCCCGACCAGGGCCTGGACCTTTTATTTCAACATCTAAACTCTTAAGACCGTACTCTAAAGCTAAACGACCTGCTTTTTCAGCGGCAACCTGTGCTGCAAATGGTGTTGATTTACGTGAACCTTTAAAACCTGATCCACCAGCAGTCCCCCAAGATAAAGCATTTCCTTGACGATCTGTAACAGTTACTATAGTATTATTGAATGACGCATGAACGTGGAGAACACCTTCAGACACCTGCTTTCTTACCTTGCGACGAGCACGTGCTGCCGCAGTTGCTTGCTGTTTAGCCATGATTAATAACCTTAATTAGATTCTATAATTTATTTTTTTAACGCAATACCACTTTTACGAGGTCCTTTTCGAGTACGTGCATTGGTTCTAGTTCGTTGACCACGAACGGGTAGCCCTTTTTTATGACGTTGACCGCGATAACAACCTAAGTCTATTAATCGTTTAATAGATAATTGCAACTCACGGCGCAAATCGCCTTCCACAGTAATGATAGCCAGTTGTTCACGAACTTTTTCTAGTTCACTATCTGTCAAATCTTTGATTTTTTTAGTATTAGGAATACCAGTTGCATCACAAATTTTGCGTGCTGTTGGTTTACCTACACCGTAAATCGCTGTTAGGCCAATTTCAGCATGCTGATGACCTGGAATGTTTATACCTGCAATACGTGCCATGTTGTGTCCTATATGGTTCGTCTAATTAACCTTGACGCTGCTTATGTCTTGGATCTGTGCAAATTATACGCACAACTCCGTGACGCTTAATTACTTTGCAGTTGCGGCAAATCCGCTTTACTGAAGCCATTACTTTCATATTTTTTCCTAATCTATTTAGCTCTAAATATAATACGTGCCCTAGTTAAATCATAGGGTGTAAGCTCTACTGTTACTTTATCACCAGGCAAAATTTTAATATAATTCATACGCATTTTACCTGAAATATGTCCCAGAACGGTATGCCCATTTTCTAATTTCACACGAAATGTAGCGTTGGGCAAATTTTCTAAAATCTCACCTGCCATCTGTATAAAATCGTCTTTTGGCATATTTAATAATCTTTTTGTTTAACGGTTTTAGATAGAAACTGAATGAAAATTAATTATCAGTGGGTGTCATTGTACTATAACTGATTAACATGTTTTTTTAATGTAACTCACTAATTTTTGACTTATATCTACGGCTTAAAATTATATTTTTTCAGCTGTGGTTCATATTGTTGGTTTAAAATGAAGTTTTGTATTTGAGCCCAAAAATCCATTGCAACAACTACAATGATTAACAAAGAAGTACCACCAAAGTAAAAAGGAACCTTCAATTTGACACTTAATAAATCTGGTATTAAACAAACCAATACCAAGTATAAAGAGCCAGCTAAAGTTAAACGCACAAGAACTTTATCCATATAATTTGCAGTATTATCTCCAGGACGAATTCCTGGAATGAAAGCACCACTTCGTTTCAAATTATCAGCAACTTCTTTGCTGTTGTGTATCAATGCTGTGTAAAAAAAACAGAAGAATATAATCATGACGGCATAAAGAAACATATACAGTGGCTCACCATGCTTCAAAGCATTAGCAACATCTTTCAGCCACCTTAATTTTTCATTGGCACCAAGAAAATCAGCAATAGTTGCAGGAAATAAAATGATTGATGAAGCAAATATTGGGGGAATAACACCAGCAATGTTCAACTTGAATGGTAGGTGAGAAGATTGACCACCATAAATTTTGTTTCCTACTTGGCGCTTAGCATAGTTTATAGTTATTTTTCTTTGAGCACGTTCCATTAATACAACAAAAGCAGTTACACCAACAATCAAAAACAATAGTAAAATAGAAACTATAGGCAACAGTGAACCAGAACTAATCATTTTTGCAGTACTACTAACCGCTGTAGGTAATCCAGCCACAATTCCAGAGAAAATTATTATTGATATACCATTACCCAAACCACGTTCGGTTATTTGTTCACCCAACCACATTAAAAACATGGTACCAGTCATTAATGTAATGATTGTAACGATTTTAAACCAAGTACCTGTTGTAATAACTAAACCTAATTGAGATTCTAAAAAGACTGCTATACCAAAAGCTTGAAATGTGCCTAAAATCAAAGTTAAGTAGCGTGTATACTGCGTCATTTTC
>JBDLSY010000184.1:0-6266 GCA_039805985.1 Pseudomonadota bacterium
AACACAATACTGTTAATACACCTCAAACAAACCCCAAAATGGATAGGCATAGTTTATTAACGGGTATATTGACTATTCCTATAGCCAGCCCTAGCGAACAATCTCAATGGTGTAATATAGATAAACAACGCGAGTTAGACAACAATGTACAAAGTATTTTAGGGTACGTAGTGCGTTGGATTGACCAAGGTATTGGCTGCTCTAAAGTACCTGATATTAGCGGTGTTTATTTAATGGAAGACCGTGCAACATTGCGTATCAGTAGCCAACACATTGCTAACTGGTTACACCACGGTGTATTAAATGAACACCAAGTAATTGATTCATTTAAACGAATGGCAGCCATTGTTGATACACAAAATGTTAATGATATTTTATATACACCTCTCATATTAAATATAAATACTAATCAAAATACTAACCAATATAGCATGGCTTATTACGCTGCATTAGAATTAGTATTTCAAGGCAAAAATCAACCTAGCGGCTACACTGAACCTATATTACATGCTTGGCGTTTACGTGTAAAAACTCTGCAAAGCAATCAAATACAGCATACAAGCTAAGGTTTATTATGGCTTTGATGACTGTTTGTCCCGCTTGTACCACTTACTTTAAAGTCGTTTCTGATCAGCTACTATTACACCACGGCATAGTGCGGTGTGGCTCGTGTGACCACGTCTTTAATGCCAATGAACGTTTAGAAGCACTGGCTGAAGGCAGTTATGCTGAAACACTATTAATACGCAATAATTTTTCTCATAAAGTCATACCGCGTACTCATCAAGGTGAAAAATCAGTAACACAGTTATTAATTCAAGACTCAATCGTTTCAAATCAAGCAGTATCGACCAACCATTTAACTTCGTTGGGGACTGCTTTTACAGAGCTAAAGTTAGACACACCCAGTGCGATTGACTTTTTCTCACCTAAGAATAGTGTGGCTGATTATGAGCTTTTTAATATTATATCACCTGACATTAAATTACCTGATATTAATTTAATATCAAACATCAAACTAAATGTATCAAATAATTATTTATCTGATGAATTAAAACTATCTAACCACAATAGCACATCGCCTTTTTTTACGGCTTCTGATTCAAGTACTTTAAATAATTCAAATAATTCAAATAATTCAAATAACTTAAATAACTTAAATAACTTAAATAACTTAAATAACTTAAATATCTTAAACAACTTAGATAAGTTAAATAATTCAAACAATTTAAATAACTTAAATAACTTAAATAACTTAAATAACTTAAATAACTTAAATAACTTAAATAACTTAAATAACTTAAATATTCCAGAGCTTTCAAAAAGTCAATTATCTATTGCAGTGGCTACGACTGAATCTTTAGAATCATCTGAACAACTAAAGCAACAAAAAAAATATGCCGCTGACCGTCGAGCTGAAATTAAAGCAAGGCAATTATTAGAAGCTGAATCCAAAGCTAAATTATTAAAAGCAAATGTAGATAAACAGACACTTATTCACCGCAAAGATTCTACACCTCTTAAAAAAGCTACCTCTAGTATTTCTAGTACTAAAAGACGGTCTAAAAAAACGGTTAAACGTCCTGAAGCGTCATTTTGGATTGCCAGTCGTTTGATATTTAACCGTTTACTAAACATAATGATAGCCAGTATTACTGGCTTAGCAGCTATGACTTTATTACTACAGGTTTTGCTATGGGTACGCTATCCTGTGATGAATACGCTGCCTGTTACTACGGTTGTGTTTAAACATTTGTGTAGCATAACAGGCTGTGTTTATACCCCTGCTGCTTGGCTTAAACCTTTGTCTTTAGACGGTATTAGTTTAAATAAATTACCTAATAACATTGCTACTACCGCAGGTATGGCAACTTACCGTATGCAAGCAACTATACGTAATACCAGCCATTTAGCTATTCAATCACCCGATATTGAACTCACTATCAGTACTCTTGAAGGTGCGATATTAGCCAAAAAAATACTGCCTGCTCATGTATTTCCACCGGTACCCGCATCAGTAGGCTCTATTCCAGCCAATACGGATTGGATTATTGATATCCCTATTAATTTAGATGAAAATACTATAAATTATGCAGCCCGTATGGTGTATCGGCTCTAAACCTATTAAAATAATAACTTATTCGTTAATCACAATGCCACTATTAACAGTATTATTAACAGTATTATTTAACAGTATTATGATTATTAACATTTTAAATATTTAAAAATAAAGGCTTACCATGACATTTGTTGTTTTAGAATCATGTATTAAATGTAAATACACTGACTGTGTGGACGTGTGTCCTGTAGATTGCTTTCGTGAAGGGCCTAATTTTTTAGTGATTGACCCTGATGAATGTATTGATTGTGCTGTATGCGTACCTGAATGCCCAGTCAATGCAATTGTGAGCGAAGAAGATGTGCCGGCTGACCAATTAGCGTTAATTAAAATCAATGCTGAATTGACTAAGTTATGGCCGTCTATTACACGTACTAAACCTGCTTTACCTGATGCAGATCAGTGGAAAGATGTACCTAAAAAACTGCACTTGTTGGAAAAATAATGCGTTACTTTTAGTAATTTTATATTTTTATTCTCAATAAGGAACTCTCCGTGTTACGTATTAATAAAAAAAATATTTTTTATACAATGATTGCTGTTACTCTATTGTCTACCTCATCATGGGCAGTAACATCTAACTCAAGTACATCAAAAACATCTGCTGCTCATTTATCAGCGTCTACTCAAGCTTATCAACGTGCTAACGACAGCATGCACGCTAATATGAATATTGCTTTCACGGGTGATGCTGATGCCGATTTTTTAGCAGGTATGATTCCACACCATCAAGGTGCGATTGATATGGCAAAAGTAGTCATAGCCCACGGTAAAGACCCTAAAATAAAAGCTCTAGCACAAGCAATAATTAAAGCACAAGTGCGTGAAATCAGCGAAATGAACCAATTACGTGCCTCAAATTCAACAGTCGCTACAGTACCACAGATAAAAAACCCAGCTACTGGACATGACCACAGTTCTCATGCACACTAACAATGCAACTTTAATAGAAAAAACTATAGACAATAATAACAATAATAACAATAATAAGTTTACGCCTGAAACTATTACTTGGTTGAAGCCATGGACACCTAAATTATTTAGTTTTAGAATCACCCGCCCTAAAACCTATCGCTTTGAAGCAGGGCAGTGGGCGCGTTTAGGTATATTAAAATCGGGTGAGTCTAAACCCGTTTGGCGGGCATACAGTATAGTCAATGCGACCTATGAATCTTATTTAGAATTTTATTCTATTGTTGTTCCTAATGGTGAGTTTACTAGTGAATTAAGCCGTCTCAATCTAGGCGATACCGTTTTACTAGAAAAAATACCTTATGGTTTTTTAACCACTGCCCGTTTTGAGCAGCTACCGCAGCAAAATTTATGGCTATTGTCTACAGGGACAGGACTGGCTCCTTTTTTAAGTATTTTGGCTGATTTTGAAGTATGGCAACACTATCAACGTGTTATTGTGGTTCATGGGGTGCGGCAACGCGATGAGCTGACTTATACCGATACACTGGTCAATTTATCTAAGCATGAGTTATTTAAAGACAACGCTGAAAAGCTAATCTATCAACCGTGTCTTACGCGTGAGCCTGTAGAAAATTTACCCGTAGGGGCTTTAATTGGACGCATACCCGCACTGATTGATAGCGGTGTGTTAGAATCAGCCGTTAATACTTCACTGACTCTAGAAAATTCTCGTGTTATGATTTGTGGTAACCCAGACATGGTTAGCGAGACTCGTACCGTTTTGAAAAATCGTGGATTGACTGTAAGCCGTAGCCAACAGCTCGGCAATATTGCAGTTGAAAATTATTGGTAATAATAAAAGTATTAATATATCAATAAATATTAATAAGTATTAATAAGTATTAATAGTACTCAACAATATATCAATAATATATTAATATAAAAATTAAAGTCTATGAACTCCACTCAAATATATTTAGTCGGCGGTGCAGTGCGCGACACTTTGTTAGGTTTTGCGGTAGGAGACCGTGATTATGTGGTGGTTGGCAGTACAGTACAAGCCATGCAAGCACAAGGCTTTAAACCTGTGGGTAAAGATTTCCCTGTATTTTTACACCCAAAAACCCATGAAGAATATGCCTTAGCCCGTACTGAACGTAAACACGGCAATGGCTATGCAGGCTTTACTGTACACGCTTCACCAGAAGTGACTTTATTAGAAGATTTAGCACGGCGTGATTTAACTATCAATGCCATTGCTCAAACAAAAGAGGGCGATTTAATTGACCCTTATGGTGGGCAATTAGACTTAAAAAATAAAATATTTCGTCACGTCAGTGATTCTTTTATAGAAGACCCGCTACGTGTTTTACGACTGGCTCGCTTTGCTGCCCGTTATGACGACTTTGTAGTTGCCCCTGAAACCATGAGGCTGATGCGTTATATGGTGCAAACAGGCGAACTCAATCACTTAGTCCCCGAAAGAATATGGCAAGAATTATCACGCGGTTTACTTGAAAAAAACCCGCTACGTATGTTAAGTGTCTTAGATGATTGTGGGGCATTAGCCGTTTTATTGCCCGAAATAAAAGCACTACAAGGTATACCCCAGCCCGTGAAATATCACCCTGAAATAGATTGTTATATTCATACTGGTATGGTGTTAGACCGTGCAACACAACTGTCTAATCAATTACCGATTCGATTTGCCAGTTTGATGCACGATTTAGGTAAAGCATTGACAGCACAGCATGAATTGCCACGCCATCGTGGTCACGAACAACGCAGCTTGCCATTGATTGAAGCCTTGTGTAAACGCCTGCGTGTTCCCAACGATTGTAAACAATTAGCGTTGCTTGTGGCCGCTGAACATGGCAACATTCACCGTAGCCTTGAACTCAATGCTGCTGGTTGCTTACGTTTAATAATGCGTTGTGATGCGTTACGTCAATCCAGCCGTTTTGAAGCAGTTTTAACGTGTTGCCAAGCTGATGCTCAAGGACGACTGGGGCTTGAAACTGAACCTTATCCACAGATGGAACGCTTATTACTGGCATTAAAAGCTGCTAAATCAATACAAGGTAACAATGTGATTATTGAACTTAAAACTAAATACTTACAGTTCGCCACTACTGCTTTGGACGCAACACCGAGTACAGAGCAAATTGCCAGTGCCATACAAACGGCACGGATTGATGCCATTCAACTGGCTTTGAATAATATTAGTGCGAATTATTATTCGCCATAGATTATTGGGTGAAAAATATTTCACCCCTACTAAATCTTTTAATTTTTAATTGAACTTTGATTATTGGGTGAAAAATATTTCACCCTATTAAATCTTTTAATTCTTGCGTCAGTCGTAACGTTTCCTAAGTAAACTGGTATTTAAGTACCTTGTACGGCACGTACTTTGTCATAAGCGGCTAACAGTTGAGTGTGCATTGTGCTGCCTTCCATATTGCTCCCCAATAATCCTAGACCAAAAAAACGTGCTTCAGGATAGGTATCGGCGTGAATTAACTGCACAGATTGCTCTATGGTAGAGTCGCCGTACAATAAGCGTAAATTGTCTTCAAATGGTGCTGGGTTGTCTAACTTTAGCATTGCCTCAATTGCTTTATACACACGTGTTCTGGGTTCGGTTAATTGTGCCATTTGAATGACCCATGCACAGCCTTCAATGGCTTCATCAATATCACCCGCAGCCAGTGCCAGTAACGTTTTTAATTCACCCAAACGTAACCATTGCCAAGGTGTTCCTGCATCAGCGGCTAAACCAATTAAAGTAGTTACTTGTAAACTATCAGGTAAATCTAATGCCAATAATTGTTCTAACAATGCGGCACATTCATCATCACTTAGTGTAGGTAGTTTTAAAATAGCGGGACGAACCGCATTGCTAACACTATTGTTTTGAAATTGTAATTCATCAATAGGATAAATTTCACTCATACCAGGCACTAAAATACGGCAACTGTATACCCCTAAATGCGTAAAATCAGCGACATAAATATCATACTTCATAGTATGAATTGCGTTGATACACCAGTCATAATCCTCTTGAGTCGTTGTACCAAAATTCCAATCCACAAAGGGATAATCGGCGTCATCACGTAAAAAACTCCAGCCCACCACACCACTAGAATCAACAAAATGAATTTCTAAATTAGCTGCGTCGGCAATTTCATCAGCATCAAAACTAGGGGCAGGAAAATCATTTAAATCATCA
>JBDLSY010000185.1:0-5680 GCA_039805985.1 Pseudomonadota bacterium
ATTTTTAAGTATGATTTTTAAATATAATTTTTTATAAACTATATTTGTTTTTAAAGTTATTTTCATCATTATTTTATATGTGTTTATGCCAATTTAATTTGTTGATTCCTATTAAATAGTGCAAAATAGCATTTATATAAAAAAGCAACTCACTTATTTTTATTAATTTATTTCTGTTAATTTATTTTTATTGTTTTTAATTTAAGGACATAGATTTATGGCTAATTCCAACACTAATTCCCCTCCTGTTTTTAATGCTCAATCTAGTGAGAATACTCGGGACAGTAATATTCAACAAAACAATACAGAATTGTACGCTCGGCGTAATCAGCGTGAGTTTCGCAATATTAATGCTGTTGTTGATTTACCGCAGTACCGCTTACCATTAGCTGGATTGGTTTCAATTTTGCATCGTATCAGTGGTTTTATTATGGCTGCCTTGCTGCCAGTCATGGTGTGGTTACTTGATGGCTCGTTAACTTCCGAATCTAGTTATGATACTTTAGCCAGTATATGTTCGGCGTGGTATATTAAATTAGTATTTTTAGGCGTGGGTTGGGCATTTTTTCATCATTTGTGTGCGGGTATCCGTCATTTAATCATGGACTTACACATTGGAATGACTAAAGAAGCCTCTAAAATAAGTGCGCAATGTGTTTTTTTTGCAAGCATAGTGTTTACTGCATTGTTGGCCTTTCAATTATTTGGTAGTTTATTATTTATAGGAGCACATTAATGAGCAACGCATATACTAAAAATAAAGAAGGCGTCGGTACTAAGCGTATTGTCGTAGGGGCGGGTTATGGAATGCGTGATTGGTTAATGCAGCGTATTACGGCAGTCGTTATGGCTGTGTTTTTTTTAATTATTTTGATAAGTGCATTGATAAGTCCAAATGCTGGTTTTAATTGGTGGGCTGGTTTAATGGCATATCCTTTAATGCAAGCACTGGCAATGGTCACTTTTTTCGCTTTGGCGTGGCATGCGTGGGTCGGAATGCGTGATATTTGGATGGACTATGTTAAGCACGCAGGTATTCGTTTAATGCTACACATATTAACTATTATATGGATATTAGCTTGCCTGTTATATGCTATGCGTGTGTTGTGGCGTCTATAGATTATTTGACAATATTTATTAATACATTGTTAATACATTATTAATATATTAGTAATAATAGTTAAAACAATACATAAAACAATACATAAAACAATACATAAAACAATACAAGGATGCTGTAATGGATGCTACTTTAAATATTCAAAAACCAAAAATGCCTGTGCGTCGTTTTGATGTAGTCATTGTAGGTGCGGGCGGTGCGGGTATGCGGGCTTCTCTACAACTGGCTAATGCAGGTTATAGCGTAGCGGTAGTTAGTAAAGTGTTTCCGACTCGCAGCCATACTGTTGCAGCACAAGGTGGTATTGGTGCTAGCTTAGGCAACATGGCTGAAGACAACTGGCACTATCACTTTTATGATACGATTAAAGGGTCTGATTGGTTAGGTGACCAAGATGCCATTGAATTTATGTGTCGCGAAGCCCCCAAAGTAGTCTATGAATTAGAACACATGGGTATGCCTTTTGACCGTAATCCTGATGGAACGATTTATCAACGTCCTTTTGGTGGCCATAGTTCAAATTATGGTGAAAAACCTGTACCCCGTGCTTGTGCAGCAGCAGACCGTACTGGCCATGCGATGCTACATACTTTATATCAACGCAATGTTGCCGCCAATACGCAGTTTTTTGTTGAGTGGATGGCACTAGACTTGGTTCGTGATAGTGATGGTGATGTACTGGGTGTGACTGCCTTAGAAATGGAAACGGGTGAAACAATGCTTTTACAAGGGCGTTACACTATGTTTGCCACAGGTGGAGCAGGGCGTATTTATGCAGCTTCAACCAATGCGTTTATCAATACAGGTGATGGTTTAGGTATGGCAGCGCGTGCGGGTATTCCACTAGAAGATATGGAGTTTTGGCAATTTCACCCTACAGGCGTTGCTGGTGCTGGTGTACTGTTGACAGAAGGTTGTCGGGGCGAAGGGGCTATTTTACGCAACAAGCATGGTGAACGCTTTATGGAGCGGTATGCCCCTACTTTAAAGGATTTAGCCCCGCGTGATTTTGTATCGCGTTGTATGGATCAAGAAATAAAAGAAGGCCGTGGTTGTGGACCTAATGGTGATTATGTCTTACTAGACTTAACGCATATTGGTGAAGAGACGATTTTAAAACGTTTACCCAGTGTTCATGAAATCGGTAAAAATTTTGCGAACGTTGATGCTGCCCGTGAAGCAATTCCTGTTGTACCGACTATTCACTATCAAATGGGCGGTATTCCTACTAATATCAATGGTCAAGTGGTCATTCCTAACATTGATACCCAAGGTATGACTAGTGGTTCTAAAGTAGTTAATGGTTTATATGCTGTGGGTGAATGTTCTTGTGTATCAGTACACGGTGCTAATCGTTTAGGAACTAATTCTTTGCTAGATTTATTGGTATTTGGACGTGCAGCAGGCAATCATTTAATTGCTGAATTGGCTAAAGATAAAGTAGCGGGTAAAGAATTTAAAGTGTTGCCCGCTGATGCTGCTGACTTTACTTTAGCACGTTTAAATGCTTTGAATAATTCTAGCTCTGGTGAATATTCTCAAGACGTTGCAAATGACATTCGTAGTACCATGCAATTACATGCAGGGGTATACCGTACACAAGCCAGTATGGATGAAGGCATTGCTAAAATTGTTGAGTTAGATAAACGGGTAAAAAATATTCATTTAAGAGACAAGTCAGTAGTATTTAACACGGCACGTGTAGAAGCCCTAGAGGTTGCTAATTTAATTGAAGCGGCTAAAGCAACTTTAATTTCAGCGGCGGCACGGCGTGAATGTCGTGGTGCGCATACAGTCAGTGATTATGAACGCCTTGCTGATGATGCAAAATTCCCTTTAGGCCGCAATGATGTTGAATTCATGAAGCATACTTTGTGGTATAGCGATGGAAATCGCTTAGACTATAAACCTGTGCAAATGAAGCCTTTAACGGTTGAAACTGTACCGCCCAAAGTAAGAACGTTTTAAACGTATAAAAATTAGATTAATAAATAATAAATATAATAAATAATAAATATAATAAATAATAAATTTAATAAATAAAACAATACAATATAAAACACTGGATACTACTATGACTAAGCGTATTTTTGAAGTTTATCGCTATGACCCTGATACTGATGCAGCCCCCCGTATGCAACGGTATGAAGTTGAGTTAGATGGCAGTGAGCGTATGTTGCTAGATGCTTTAATGAAACTTAAAAAATTAGATGAAACTTTAAGTTTTAGGCGTTCGTGCCGTGAGGGTGTGTGTGGTTCTGATGCCATGAATATTAATGGCAAAAATGGTTTGGCGTGTTTAACCAATATGCTGACTTTACCTGAAAAAATAGTGTTACGTCCATTGCCTGGTTTACCTGTAGTGCGTGATTTAATTGTAGACATGACACAATTTTTTAAGCAATACAATAGTATTAAGCCGTATTTGGTTAATGAAACCCAGCCGCCCGAAACTGAACGGCTACAATCGCCTGCTGCACGTGACGAGTTAAATGGCTTGTATGAATGTATCTTGTGTGCCTGTTGTTCAACGTCTTGCCCTAGTTTTTGGTGGAATCCTGATAAATTTGTAGGACCAGCAGGTTTGTTGCAAGCTTACCGTTTTATTGCAGATAGCCGCGACCAAATGACTAACGAGCGTCTTGATAATTTAGAAGATCCTTACCGCTTGTTTCGCTGCCATACCATTATGAATTGTGTTGATGTTTGTCCGAAAGGTTTAAACCCTAGTAAGGCTATTGGCAAAATCAAAGAATTAATGGTTAAACGGGCTATTTAATTCATGACTGCACAGACACATCAAGCAGATCCACACCAACGGGCGCGTTTAAAATGGCGTGCGCGTCGTGGTTTGCTAGAAAATGACTTAATGCTGACGCGTTACTTTCAGGCTTATGAATTGTCTATGACAGATGACGATGTAGTTGCCTTAGACAGTTTATTAACATTGACAGATAACGATTTATTAGATTTGTTTTTAGCAAGAAAAATGCCTGAAGGTCAATTAAATAATAGTGCTGTGTGTAAAATACTAGAACAAATACGCTATAGCCCCATCAATATGATTCAAGCCCGTTTACAACACGCAGAGCAACGTTAGCCTCTTAATTAGCGTATTATCTAAACTATTCATTTAAATCATTAATTTTAGAAGGACACCATGAAAGCAGCAGACTATAAAGCCACCCTATCTTTTTCTAATGGCAAGCCATCAATTGAATTTCCTATTTATCAAGGAACGATTGGGCCTGATGTAGTGGACATTCGCAAAATGTACGTTCAGACAGGTATGATCACCTATGATTCAGGTTTTTTATCAACGGGTGCTTGCAACTCTACTATTACCTATATTGATGGCGATACTGGTGAACTGCTTTATCGTGGTTATCCTATTGAGCAATTAGCTGAAAAATGTGATTTTTTAGACGTCGCTTATTTATTATATAAAGGTGAGTTGCCCGTAGGTGATGAACGCAAAATTTATAAAGACAAGATTTCTCGTCATACGATGGTGCATGAACAAATGCACTTTTTTCTGCGTGGCTTTCGCCGTGATGCCCATCCAATGGCGATTATGACAGGCTTAGTGGGTGCTATGTCAGCGTTTTATCATGATAATAATGATATTCATAACCCTGAACAACGTGATTTAAATGCGATGCGGTTAGTGGCAAAAATGCCGACATTGGTTGCAATGTCCTATAAATATAGCCAAGGATTGCCATTTATTTATCCTCAAAACGACTTAAGTTATAGTGAAAACTTTATGCGTATGATGTTTGCTAATCCTTGCGAAGCTTACATACAAAACCCCGTTTTAGTGCGTGCAATGGATAGAATTTTTACTTTACACGCAGACCATGAACAAAATGCATCTACTTCTACGGTACGTTTATCGGGCAGTTCTGGAACTAATCCGTTTGCTGCCATTGCAGCGGGTGTGGCTTGTTTATGGGGACCTGCTCATGGCGGTGCTAATGAAGCCTGTTTAAATATGTTAGAAGAATTAAACGCGAATGGTGGAATTGATAAGGTAGGCGAATTTATGGAGAAAGTAAAGGATAAAGATTCTGGCGTACGCTTAATGGGTTTTGGGCATCGTGTTTATAAAAACTTTGACCCACGCGCAAAATTAATGCAAGAAACATGTAAAGAAGTATTGGCAGAACTGGGTTTAGAAAATGATCCTATTTTTAAACTAGCTATTGCACTTGAAAAAATTGCTTTAGAAGATGATTATTTTGTTTCTAGAAAATTGTATCCTAACGTTGATTTTTATTCAGGTATTGTGCAGCGTGCTTTGGGGATTCCAAAAGATATGTTTACGTGTATTTTTGCTTTGGCACGTACCGCAGGTTGGATTAGTCAATGGAAAGAGATGATTACTGATTCTGAATACAAAATAGGCCGTCCTCGTCAATTGTATACAGGTTCGGTAAAACGTGATGTTCCTTCGTATAAATAGCTTTTAAAAAAATGCTATGTAAGTGCTATATGTTACTTTGGTAATATATAGCATTTTTTATGTAATATTTTTTAAATGTATACTGTGTCAGGTGT
>JBDLSY010000186.1:0-6981 GCA_039805985.1 Pseudomonadota bacterium
AATCAATAGTAGAGTGGTTTTACAACAATATTAATTTTTCTGTGCCCGCTGTCTTGATGGCATTTACTGTATTTACGGGTACTATGTGGTTGTTAGACTTATTGGTGTTTTCAAAAAAGCGTAAACAAGCCGCTGAAACAGCCATTGCCTCACTTGAACACACCTATACTAAAACAAACCCAACTGATGAGAACAAAGACAACAATGAATTAGAGCAAAAAAAACAAGCATTGCGTGAAAAACATTTACGTATGCCGTGGTGGCTAGAGTATAGCGCTGGCTTTTTCGCAGTTGTTTTTATGGTATTTGTCTTACGTAGCTTTATTGCTGAACCCTTTAGAATTCCATCGGCCAGTATGATGCCCACTTTACAATCAGGCGACTTGATTTTAGTTAATAAATTTTCTTGGGGCATTAGAATGCCCGTGTTTAACAAAACAATCATAGAAACTGGCAGTCCTGACCGAGGCGACGTCATGGTATTTCGCTTTCCACCGCAACCTTCAATTGATTTTATTAAGCGTGTCGTTGGTTTGCCAGGTGATACTTTAGAATATAACAATAAAATTTTAATGCTTAACGGTAAAGTCATATTCAAAGGGCCACAAGCCGATGTATTAGACGAAACAGGCGATATGTCCAGCACTAAAATGACTTATATGAAGCACTTCATTGAAATTTTGCCTAGAAAAGATGGTAGTGAATTAAAACATTCCATTTTTAACAATACTGACCGCCCGAGTCGTATTGACAATGGTAACTTTTTTACACATAGCGAAGCCTGTATTTATATTCTAGAGGGTATCCGCTGCATCGTCCCTAAAGGACACTATTTTGTGATGGGTGATAACCGTGATAACAGCCATGATAGCCGTTGGTGGGGGTTTGTACCTAAAGACAATATTGTGGGTAATGCTTTTTTTGTTTGGATGAATTTGGGTCTTCACTTTAATAGAATTGGTAGTATTCATTAATTTTTTGTTGATTTTTTGTTGATTTTTTGTTGATTTTTTGTTGATTTTTATTAATTATTCGTTGCTTTAAATTAAAAATAAACCAATAACCCAGCCTATTATTTTGTATGAATATACTTATTATTGCCGACCCTTTAGACAGCTTTAAAACGTACAAAGATACGACCTGTGCGATTATGCGTGCGGCTTCGTTACGAGGGCATACGGTATGGGCGTGCGAACAAAAAGATTTATTAGCAACGCCATTGGTACAAGCAACAGTTAAACAGCTTACTTTAAATGATGACTATACTGCCCCTAATTGGTACACCATTAACACCGTTCAGACCCGTGCCTTAGCGCGGTTTGATGCGGTGATTATGCGTAAAGACCCGCCGTTTGATACGGAGTATTTTTATGCGACGCATTTATTAAGCCGTGCAGAACAACAAGGAACGCGGGTATATAACAGCGGGCAAGCCCTACGCGACCATCCTGAAAAATTAGCTATCTTAGAATTTCCTGATTTGTCGCCTACAACACTGGTTAGTAGTGACGCAGTCCATTTAAAATCGTTTATTTTTGAACACAAAGATGTCATCTTAAAACCTTTAGATGGTATGGGCGGTACAGGTATTTTTCGTGTGAACTCGAATGATTTTAATACCAGTGTTATTATTGAGACGCTTACAGATTTGGGACGAAAGACAATTATGGCCCAAAAATACCTTCCTGAAATTACTCAAGGCGATAAGCGTGTTTTGCTAATTGGAGGTGAACCTGTGCCTTTTTGTTTGGCACGAATTCCTCAAACAGGCGAAACTCGCGGTAATTTAGCCGCTGGTGGTCGGGCTGAAGCACGGCCATTAACCGACAGTGATTGGCGTATTGCACGCAGTGTTGCACACGCGGTACAAGGACGGGGACTATTTTTAATTGGCTTAGATATTATTGGCGATAAGCTGACTGAACTTAATGTAACTAGTCCGACGTGTTTTGTAGAAATTAAAGCCCAAACAGGGTTTGATGTAGCAGGTATGTATATTGAAAAATTATTACCGATGTTATAAAACTTAATTTTATAAATTTACTTTACACTTAAATGTGCTATATGTTGTATGAAACGCTCTAAAAAAATTGTTTGCCCTACTCAATCACTAGACCATATATTGCGTAAAGGACAATCGCTTGATTTATTAAAGCATCTGCATATATTAACTAGCGACGGTAAACTCAATCAAGATACACGCCGTAAATTAAAGCAAGTTAATCATTTATTACAGTTTATTGAACCTTTAATTACTGAACTTAGAACACAAAATATTGCCCCTAATGTAGTTGATCACGGAGCAGGAAAAAGTTACTTAGGCTTTTTGTTGTATGACGCTTTATTTAATAACCTGAATAATGGCAGTGTATGGGGCATAGAATCACGGGCTGATTTAGTGACTGCTACTGCCTCATTGGCACAGTTATTAGGTTTTGAGCGAATGGGCTTTATATTAGGTGACACCGCCCATGCCGTACACACGGCGACATTGCCTAAAGACGTTCATATTGTGACCGCTTTACATGCCTGTAATACGGCTACTGATGATGCCATTGCTTTTGGTTTAGCACGTCAAGTGCCTTACATGGTACTTGTGCCTTGTTGCCAAGCTGAAGTAGCTGCTTTGTTACGTCAGTCTACAGCTAAACCGACACATTCGTGGGCTTCATTATGGCAACGACCTTTGCACACACGCGAATTTGGTAGCCATTTAACCAATGTTTTACGGTGTTTACAATTAGAAGCGGCAGGTTATCAAGTCACCGTAACCGAGCTAGTCGGTTGGGAGCATAGCCTAAAAAATGAACTGATTCTTGCTAAAAAACACACTAACCTTGATTTAAAATTAACACAAGCTACGATGCAATTCGCAAAAAAGCAATTGAATGATTTATTAGTAGATACGCATTTAAGCATATTAGCACATCGATTTTTATCGTAAAATAACCGCATGATTATTGCCTCTACGCCTCATAATATAAGCCTTGCTGCTGCCGCTATTGCAGCAGGTAAAGTGATCGGCTTGCCTACCGAAACAGTTTATGGTTTGGCAGCAGATGCACGCTGTCCTGATGCTATTGCAAAAGTTTACCGTGCTAAAAATCGCCCCAGTAATCACCCTTTAATTGTACATTTAGCCCCTCAAGCTGACATTGCTTTATGGGCAAGGCACATTCCAGATTATGCTTATCAGTTAATGAAAGCGTTTTGGCCAGGGGCATGTACTGTTGTATTGCCTCGAACCCAATACGCTGGCGACTTTATTACTGGGCATCAAGACACCGTTGCACTGCGTTGTCCCAGTCATCCTGTTGCCCAACAGTTATTGACTGTATGTTATCAGTTCAATATATACGGCATTGCTGCCCCCAGTGCTAATCAGTTTGGCCGCGTTAGCCCAACGACAGCACGCCATGTATATGATGAATTTAAACACCTTGATGATGAACTATTCATTTTAGACGGTGGGGCTTGTGAAATTGGTATTGAATCTACAATTATTGATTGCACGCAAGCAACGCCGCGTATTCTACGCTACGGTTTAATTACAGCAGCCGATATTACGCGTATCACAGGGTTAGCGGTTACAAATGATATGACTAATTTATCGAATAAGCCCCGTGTATCAGGTAGTTTAACAGCACATTATGCACCTAAAACACCTATTCGCTTGTGTACGGTTGATAAAATTGACGCTCTAAACCCTCGCGTTGTACTGATGGGGCGTTCGCCTACCACAGCATGTGCGGCTCATTATCATGCTATGCCTGATGATGCCATACACTATGCCCAGCAATTGTATGCTACTTTACGCCATTTAGATACTATGGGCTATGACGAAATCATAGTAGAGTCCATGCCTAATACTGATGAATGGGCGGGCGTTACTGACCGTTTAACCCGTGCTGCAGCCACATTTTTAGTATAGTTATTAAGTTATATTAAATTGTATTTAATGACCTATTTATATGAGTAACTATTTGTTGTTTATATTATTTAATTAAACGAAGGACTGCCATGAAACCCGTATCAGATGTACAGCAGCTTATTACGCCGACTCAATCTGTGCCTTGCATTGGCATTGATTTAGGTACAACTCATAGCTTAATTGCGGTATGGAAAAACGGTCAGGCGACTTTACTGCCTAATGTTTTAGGTGGTTTTTTAACGCCTAGTGTGGTATCAGTATCTGATGAAGGTGAGCTATTGGTAGGACAGGCGGCTAAAGAACGCTTGATAACTCACCCCAATCGTACTGCCAGTATTTTTAAGCGTCACATGGGTACGTCTAAATTGTATGAATTAGAAGGTGAAACGCATGCGTTTACGGCCGAAGATTTATCCGCGTTGGTATTACAAAGTTTACGTGATGATGCTGAATATGCTTTAGGCTGTAGTATTTCTGATGTAGTCATTAGCGTTCCTGCTTATTTTAATGATACGCAACGCAAAGCGACCCGTAATGCGGCACAGATTGCAGGTTTAAATGTGGTGCGTTTAGTCAATGAACCAACGGCCGCCGCATTGTCTTACGGTTTACACAAAGCGGGCAATGATAATCAGTTTATGGTTGTGGATTTGGGCGGCGGTACATTAGATGTTAGCGTAGTAGAGTTATTTGAAAATATGATTGAAGTCAAATCATCTACGGGCGATAATCAGCTGGGAGGTGAAGATTTTACACAGGTACTAAGTGTTTTATTAAAAGAACAAATGCGTAATCAGCCTATTGATAATACGGCACAAAATAATACGGCACACCTATCACTTAATAAACAGTCTAATAAACAATCTAATAAACAATCTACTCCAGACTACACGCAAAATAATCAACAGGCCAAAATATCCATTAAGTCTAATCAAGCCAGCTTAGAAAAGCAAACGGCAGTATTTTTATACCATCAAGCCGAGCGTTGTAAGTTAATACTTAGCCAACACAGTAAAGCAAAGTGGGACGCTACATTTAATGATATCAGCTATACGTTTGAGGTAACACACGCTTTGTTTTTTGAGTGTGCTGCCTCACTGTTGGGGCGTTTTCGTAAAGCCGTTGAACGCGCAATGCGTGATGCACACACCACACCAGCACAATTACAAGACATCGTTTTAGTCGGTGGGGCTAGCCGTATGCCAATTATTCGCGAGGCTTTACACCGTTTATTAGGCAAACAGCTCAATACGCAGGTTCAACCTGATGAAGCCATCGCTTTAGGTGCGGCAATTTTAGCGGGCTTATGCGCTCAAGACAGTAGTTTAGACGAAATTATGATGACTGATGTTTGCCCCTATAGTTTAGGCATTGACATTGTCAATATGAATGATATACGCGGTACAGACGGTAATTTATTTTCATGTATTATCGCTAGAAATACTTTAGTTCCTGTGTCTATGTCTGAAAACTATCTACCGACTGAAGATTATCAAACTGAAGTAACCTTAAATATTTATCAAGGCGAATCACGTTTAGTACGCGACAACGTTCAATTAGGCAAACTGACTATTCCTTTGCCACGTAGAAAAAAAGATAATTTATCTATTGATGTACGTTTTTCCTATGATGTGTCAGGTTTGTTGGAAGTCGATGCGGTCGTTTTACCCACAGGGGCAAAATATAGCTTAAGTTTATTAGGGCAAGCCAGCAGCTTAAGCCGTGACGAAATAAACCAATGCAAAGCACAATTGTCTCGCTTAAGAGTGAGTCCACGCGACCAACAAGAAAATCGTAGTTTGATTGCTCGTTTAGAACGTTTATACCAAGAATATTTAGGCGATATTTGCGATGAAATTCAATTAGAGTATTCGGCATTTACTCAATTGTTAAATACCAAAAATTTAGCTGATATTACTAAAGAACGTTTACGTTTGAATGTATGGTGTGACAATATAGAGGCAGACAATACTATTGAAACCTCTGATACTGACTCAACTATTCAAAACAATATTCAGGAAACTCGTCCATGAATTACGATGATGCCTTAATTATTTTAGGTTTAACACCAGACAACTGTACTTTAGCGACTCTTAAAAAAGCGTATGCTAAAGGTGCAAAAGCACACCGTCCCGAAGCTGACCCCGAAGGATTTACACGTATACGGTTAGCATACGAACGTGTCAAAGAAGCCTTGATTGAAGCCAGTGAACACAATAATGCAACGATTAATTCAGTAACGCCATCAAATATTGAAGTTAAAAGTAATGGTTCTTTAGGTAATAATTTTTTAGGTAATGATTATTTATTTTCATTGACAAAAACAATTGCTAAATATGAATATTTAGATTTAAGTAATATATCCAGTGATTTAATTGTTAAACAACATCAAGAAGAGGTATTAGCGTTAGAAATTGCTTGGCAATTATTTTTAACCCAATTTTTAGCCACTGAACATTTAACAGCGACAGAACGTAATACCGCACAATTGTCTTGCTTAACAACTGTATTTAAAGAGCCTGCTTTAGCCCATTACCTTAGCCGTCAAGTATTTGCCGAAAAATTAGGCTGGCTACTTTTAGAGGAAGCAGACACATGGGTTACTTTAGACAGCCTTAAATTAACCTTAAAAACGTTTGATTACGAGTTATACGGCTGGCATAATCAATCATGGACTCAACACAGTTTATTAGAAGCCAAGTGTGATGGTTTGCGTGAAAAAATGATTTTTCAGCTTAATACTAAACAAAAAGATACTTTAGAATATTATTTAGTATCACCAATGAATATAGTGTCATTTGCTAAATTATGGTTTATTTATCGCCGCCAAGCAAAAAATTTAAAACTTCGGCTTACGGGTATTAATAAAAAATATCCTCAATGGGCTAATTTACTGAATCCGCGTCAAGTATGGCGAATAGAGAATTGGCCAAATAGTTTAGTTCAATTAATGTGTTTACTCTTAGGCTTAATTAGTATACCTTTATTATTTATACTATTGAATAGCATTTACTATCATTTTTTTTCTGAATATAGAAATACTGGTATTG
>JBDLSY010000187.1:0-3557 GCA_039805985.1 Pseudomonadota bacterium
ATTCATTAGGTTTTCTATCAATGTGTTTTGAAAAAATATCGCGTAATTGTATGACGTGTTCAATTACACCTTGTAATAATTGTTTAAATAAATCAATATCACAATGTGAAAATTCATCAAAATTACTTAAATAAGCCTCAATCACACCACTAGAACCTGCAGACAAAGCTGCACTATCCCGCTCGTGGTTCATTAACCATGTGTATAAACCTTGTACAACACATTCACGGCTACGACGACGCGCACCACGGTTACTTTTTTTGGCAGTAACTTCAGTATGAAGTCCCGATTTATCAGCCGCATTGGGGGTTAAAGTAGGTAAAGTATGGCTAATCATTCGTATATTCTTTATATAAAGTAAAGTCAGATAAAAAGTATTATTTTATAAAAGTATTATTTTATAAAAACGTTATGTTATTTTTATAATGCGTTTTAATACAGAGATCGAAGATGATTTAATCAATGGCAACGACAACTGCTGTAATAGTTTATCACTGACATCTAAATGGTTGTCTTCATCAGATTCAGTATTGGCAGTATTATTATCATCAATTGACAAGTCAATGCACATATTCGCCATTTCTACTGCAACACGGGCGCAATCGGCACCTTTCTCCAGTACGCGAGATTGGGCTTGTTCATCAGTATTGACTGTTAAAACACCATTAGCGATGGGTATGCCTTCGTCTAAACTGACGCGGCTGATGCCCGCAGCCATTTCGTTAGAAACCACTTCAAAATGATAGGTATCACCGCGAATAACCGCACCTAAAGCGATTAATGCGTTAAACCCGCCTAATCGAGCCAGTTTTTGTAAAACCAAGGGTATTTCTAATGCACCAGCCACACTTAAAACAATAATATTTTCTTCGGTAACAGACAGACGTTCTAATTCATTCATGCAACTTTTCAACAGGGCGTCGCCAATTTCTGAATTAAAACGCGCCATAACAATCGCGATACGCAATGGTTCACCATTCAGGTCAGCTTGATATAAATCAATGTTCATAAAAATCCTTGAAAAAGTTTCATTTTTAGTTTTACTTTTATTTAAATACAGATTGAATATTTTTTATAAGCTGTAGTTTTTTAGGGCGTTAAAAACCCCGTGATTTCTAAACCAAAGCCACTCATACTAGGCATTTTGGTCGGATTAGTCATTAAACGCATTTTACGAACACCTAAAGATTTCAAAATATGTGCTCCTAAGCCATAAGTGCGTAAGTCTAATGGTTTAGGCGGTTTACTAATAACAGGCTGCGGTATAAATTTACCTAACAATCCTGATGCTGATTCCTCGCAATTTAACAATACAAGTACACCAACTGAAGTAGCGGCGATAGTTTGTAAAGCTTGTAGTAAAGACCAAGTATGCTGGCTATTTGAATCTAACCAATCTAATGTAGACAAAGGCTCATGTACACGCACTAATACATCTACATCATTATTGGGTTCACCACGCAATAAAGCTAAATGCGTTTGTTGAGTTGGCGTATCTGTATATACTACACAGGTAAACTCACCAAAAGGTGTCGTTAATTGACGACGGGCTTTCTCTTGTACTAAGCTTTCGTGGTGGGCACGGTATTCAATTAAATCAGCAATCGTACCTATTTTTAGGTTGTGCTCTGCCGCAAATGATAATAAATCCGGTAAGCGAGCCATCGTGCCATCATCATTTAAAATTTCACAAATAACGGCAGCGGGACTGCTACCAGCCATACGTGCTAAGTCACAGCCTGCTTCGGTATGGCCTGCCCGTACTAATACACCACCATTAACTGCTTTTAAAGGAAAAATATGACCTGGCTGGACGATATCGGTTGATTTAGCGTGTTTAGCCACAGCGGCTAAAATAGTCACTGCACGGTCTTGAGCCGAGATACCTGTTGTAACACCTTCAGCGGCTTCAATACTGACTGTAAAATTAGTACCGTATGAGCTGCCGTTAGCAGCGGTCATCATGGGTAATTTTAGTTGTTCACAGCGTTCGGCAGTTAAAGTTAAGCACACTAAACCTCGCCCGTAGCGTGCCATAAAATTAATGGCTTCAGGCGTTACACAGTCGGCTGCCATCAATAAGTCGCCTTCATTTTCACGGTCTTCGTCGTCTACCACAACTACCATACGGCCTGCGGCAAGTTCGGCAACGATTTCTTTGACAGAAGAAATATGTGTATTCGTGTTAGCCAATGTAGTTTGATTGTCTGCATTGGGTTTAATAAAGTAAGATAAAGTCATTGTATGATTTTACCTTACGATTAAATTAAATTAGACTGAACTAAACTAAACTAAAAATATTACTGGTTAATATTTTTTAAAACTGTTGTTGAATCAGGATTTTTAAGATTAAAAGATAAACAGATAAACAGGATTTAAAAAATATAAAAATATAAAAATATAAATATCTTGAATATTTTGAATATCTTAAATATCTTGAATATCTTTAAATTCTGAAAATCCTGATTTTAATTATTATTTAATTATTATTTTGCTTAACGTCCTTTTTCAGATTGAGTAATTAAGTACATCAAGTTAAAGCCCAACGCCCGTGCGGCTACGCGGTGTAACGGTTCCATTGTCGCTGTATTTGTTACGCTTGCATCGGTTGCAATCGTTAAACGGCGTTTTGGCGTGGTGTTGTGCTTTTCATCGTCCTCAATAAATTTATGGTGGTCTAAATCGGTATGCGGCGTAAATATTTGCGTCAGCATTTGTTGTGCAATGCCCCGCACGGCTGCTTTGTCTTTACGTTCTAAGGCGGGAATCAACAAATCAAATTGGCGGTTTAAATCACCTAAAGTGGTCGGCGTAATTAACTCATTGCCTGTTTGTAATTCATAGCCCGGCTTTTTGACAATCCACGTTTGCATATCGGCTTTAATTCGCCGTGCTAATTCTGCACCGCTATACGGTTTAGGAATCGCGATTTGCGGGGCAATCACAGGCGTTTCTTTGCCAATCGTGTTTAATAACTGCAATACCTTTTGTCCAAACTCCGTGGTTTCATCATTTGATGGCATGTGCGGCGGTAAAGTCGATTCTGGAACGTCTGCACTAAACCGCATCATGGCAACCCCTGGTAAAAATGGAATGATAAACTTTGCACCCCTCATCGTTTGACCTGGTTTAATAGCCCACTTCTCCCCATTCGCATACGTACTCCAGTTGTAATGCAAACCATTTGGATGACACCCTGTTAAAGCATTCCATTCAGGAACGCCCACCATAAATTTATCGCAACGTGTTTGTTGTTCTTCTAACCAAACATCAAGTATTTGAAAAAACTTACTTGTTTGAGCTGTTTGTTCTTGTGGGGTAAACTGAGGATTTGATTGATGCTTGGGTTCAGGTCTAGTCGTGGTATTAATTCTATCTACATTGACATAAAAGCTATTAATATTTTGCGTCGCTGTTTTATCGTTACTGACTACATAACTGTATTCAAAACTAGTATCTTTTTGACGAATACTTGATTGTACAGACGGCTTAATTAAAGTCGGAGGAATGGTCGTGCGGGTTTTATATTTACCATCTTCGGTATCGGTGTATTGAAA
>JBDLSY010000188.1:0-4990 GCA_039805985.1 Pseudomonadota bacterium
GGAATTAACCCTGCTGCTGCTAAATGTTCTTTTATCATTGAAAAATTAGAGGCTGAACATAACACTTCTATGATACCTTCATCACTGATTATGATGTCATCTGCACCCGCACTCAAAGCCACGTCCATTATAATTTCTTCACTGACTGTCGGTGAAAAAAAGAGTTGTCCACAATGCTTAAACATAAATACGACACTGCCATCAGTCCCTAAACTCCCACCGTGTTTAGACAAAGTATGGCGTATTTCGGCTACTGTGCGTGTTTTATTGTCAGTCATGCAATCAATAATTAATGCTGCTCCGCCAATACCATACCCTTCATAGCGAATTTCAAGGTAATCAACGCCTTCCATTGTGCCAGCACCACGGTCTACGGCACGTTTAATGTTATCAGCAGGCATGTTTGATTCTTTAGCTTTATCAATGGCTATGCGTAAACGAGGATTTGTAGCAATATCACCGCCGCCTATTTTAGCGGCTACAGTAATTTCGCGAATGATTCGTGTCCAAATTTTGCCACGCTTTTCATCTTGTCGCCCTTTACGGTGCTGGATATTAGCCCATGCCGAATGCCCTGCCATATCAATTTCCTTTAATTTACATCTCTATATTTTTTCAATATATATTTCCAAAAAAAAACCCTCTACGCTTTAACTTTCGTAGAGGGTTTGAATTTTTTGGTAGGCCGTGCGTGACTCGAACACGCGACCAACGGATTAAAAGTCCGCTGCTCTACCAACTGAGCTAACGACCCAAAAACTTAAGTCATTATTATTACACCTATATATATTTTTGTCAAGAAAAATATTTCATAGTCAATTAAATTTGACTTAAGTTTGACTTAATTTTGACTTAATTTTGATTTTTTGTAGGCATTTTTTTCAAAAATGGGTAATACAATATGCTATGGTCTGCCCGATAAATATTATCGCTTAATTATCATAAAAGTTATCATAAAAGTTATCATAAAAATTATTATAAATAGGCATAGATTAAAATTACAAAAAATCACTAACATACAAAAAGTAGCCAACTGCCGTCTAAACGCAAAAAATACTAAGTGCTTAATTAAACACTTAATTAAACATTTAATTAAATGTAAATGCTTATTTTGATCGTATTAGTTTTGCAACTTTTATTTTTATTAATCACTGGGTAAGCAAACTAAAAAAATCGCATTAAATGCTGAAATAATACTTAATAATAACTACTTTATGTCCGAATTCATTGTTTTACCTCCTTTGACTAGCGGTTGGCAGACTGACTCATTAGCAAAATTATTGCAGCCTAATACCGATGTATTAGTACTGTGTGCTAGTGCTAATATTTGTATGGATTTTAGTCAAGCACTACAACAATATCCCAAGGCTCGTTTAGCGCTACACCCGATTGACGCACCTGTGTACACCGTTACTTTACCGCCATTGCCCGCTAATCGGCGTGATACTGCTTTACGTGCAAAGCTAGAAGACACAGTACTAATAGATATTCATCAGCTACAACTGCTTATAAAACCTTTGGGTAAGCACCGATTTTCTGTTGCAACAGTGGCTAAATCAACTTTGATAAATATTGCTACTTATTTTAAAGACGCTCAACAGGTAGAACGTGTGATTGTTCCTTTAACAGCGTATTTATTGAATTTTGGCGAATATGCGTTAGAAGACTGGTTGTTATGGCACGATGACACGGGGGCGGGGGCAGTTCCCATACAAACAAATATTACTGCACCTACTTTAACGACTCAAATGCTACGCCGTAATGAAACCCTTGCATTTACCAGTACGCGTCATCAAGGCAACCATTGGCAACGTTGGCGTATTGCTATTATCTTGTTTGGTTTATGCTGTTTAGTATTATTATTCAATTTAGGCTTAACTCGGCGTAATGGCTTAATACAAACACAACAAATTGAGGCTGAAATAGCCCGTTTATTTAAACAGGCTTTACCCAGTACACCATTAAGCAGCCAGCCAGTAGCCCAATTAGAACAGGCTTTAGGTTTACAAACTACCAATATTGGCGGTGCAGCTATTAATAGTGATGCGCCTTTAACACTATTACAAGCTATGTCATATTTACCCAGTGATTGGCCCAGTGGGGCGGTAACTCAATTATCTTGGCAAGCGTCTCGTTTAAGCGTTACTATAAATAAGACGGTTATGAAAGATATAGGCATTGATGAAGTGCAAATAAATAACTTATCAGAGCGTCTTGCTGATAAAAATATTACTTTTATTTTGGAGTCACAATGAAACTGTTGGCTATATTAAGTTATCTATGGAATAGTCGCGCACCACGTGAGCGTTTATTTATAATAATTGCTTTGCTTGTGATTGTTTTAGGCAGTTTATATTCAGGCTTTATTGACCCAGCATTAACCGATTTAAAACGGTTTAAAACCAGTATTCCTCTAGCTCAAGCCACTTTAGCTAAAGTAAAAATATTGTCGGCACAAGTCAATGCACAGCCTAAAAATGAAGCCGTATTATCGGGTGATATGTCTAACTTAGAAGCGATACAAGCCAGTTTAAGTGCCGCTAATATTGAAGCCAAAGTCAGTGATACGCCGCCTTGGTTGATTACTATTCATCGTGCTAATGGCGAAGATTTACTAAACTGGTTACGCCAATACCCTATTAAGCTAATAGAGCTTAAGCGAATAGGGCATCATACTGATGCTTACTGGCAAGGCGAAGTGACTTTAAATTTGCAGTCTAATTAATGGGTTAATTATATAAACACATTGATTAAATAGATTAAATAGATTAAATAGATTAAATAAACACATTAATATGAATACATTAATATGAATACATTGTTTTGGTTTAGAAGAGATTTAAGAGTGTTAGACAATGCGGGCTTGTATCACGCTTTAAAGCAAGCCCATATATCTGGCGGGACTACACAGTGCGTATTTGTATTTGACACAGGTATTTTGCAGCATTTACCTAAAAAAGACCGCCGTGTCCGCTTTATTTGGGATAGTTTGTTAGAATTAGACACTATTTTACGCGGTTATGGTGGGGCTTTAACGGTGTTAGTGGGCAATCCAACTGAACTAATTCCGTCACTGGCTAAGACATTAAAAGTGCAGGCAGTATACGTTAATCATGACGATGAGCCGCAATCTTTGATACGTGATGCAGTAGTTGCGAAGGTTTTAATTGCACAACAGCAACCGCTATATACTTACAAAGACCATGTTATATTTGAGCGTTGTGAAATAATGTCGCAACAAAATAATCCTTATAGTGTTTTTACACCTTATAAAAATGCTTGGCTTAAAAAATTAAATGCAAGCAATGGTTTTTATACCCAAGCATACCCTGTAGACCGTTATGCAACGCGATTGAGTAGTGTTATACCCACCGTTGATAGTTTATTATGGCAATCCAAAACATTTTTAAACCAATTAGGTTTTGATGAACATTATCAAATGCTAACACCTGCGGGCGTTAGTGGTGCTAATTTTGTGTTGAATGATTTTATCAATCGTATGGTAAATTATGCTGATACGCGTAATTTTCCTGCTATTAAAGGTCCTAGTTATTTATCGGTTCATTTACGCTTTGGGACGGTTAGTGTGCGTCAATTAATCAATGAAGCTTTGCAGCGTATTCAGACTGAAGGGGCAGCCGTATGGCTAAATGAGTTAATTTGGCGAGATTTTTATCATCAAATTATGCATCATCACCCACAGGCAATGACGCAAAGTTTCAAGCCTGATTATGACCGTATTGTTTGGGCAACTGGAGACAAAACGGAACAGTTGTTTTTAGCGTGGTCTGAAGGAAAAACGGGTTATCCTTTGGTGGATGCGGCACAACGACAATTGAATCAAACGGGGTATATGCACAACCGTTTACGTATGGTCAGTGCTTGTTTTTTAGTTAAAGATTTAGGTATTGATTGGCGGCGAGGCGAAGCGTATTTCGCACAACATTTAAATGACTTTGACTTGGCTGCTAATAACGGCGGCTGGCAGTGGGCTTCATCAAGCGGGTGTGATGCACAACCCTATTTTAGGATTTTTAACCCAGTCACTCAAAGCGAAAAATTTGATGACAAAGGAACGTTTATTCGTCGCTATGTATCCGAATTGGCTAGTTTAAATAATAAGCACATTCACGCACCTTGGCTGGCAAACAATCCGTTATTTGGAAAAGCGAATACAAATTATCCCGCACCGATTATTGACCATGCACAGGCTCGCTTGGATACTTTAACGCGTTATGCTGTGGTCAAAAAAGTAGATGCTGCTACCAGATTGGATTAAGTTATAACTAATAATAGAAGGCAATCAGAGAATAGAAGGCAATCAGAGAATAATTAAGAAAGTAATTAAATGACTGAAACGAAAAAACCAAGACGCAATAAACTAAAAAAATACAGTGAAGGTGAAATAGCTTTAACCTTTCATTTAGATAAAATAAAACCTAATACTGCGTTGATGAATCATTGGTTAAACACGGATTGCTCTTTAAACCATGTTGAAACAGAACTTTTTAAATCAGTTATTGAAGAAGCAAAAAATAACATAGAGGCTTGGAACGAAGAGGAGTTAAAAATGAACTTCATTTCACCTATATTAAGAATATCACATATTACTTCCTCTAAAACCATTCGTACTTTTTACGAAAGAACCATAGAGGCCGAAGTTGAAGGTATTTACTTAAAGACAAAAACAGACTTTATGATTGCTAAGGGTTTGCTTGATGTGATGCAAAACCCTTATTTTCATTTTCAAGAATATAAAAAAGATAAAGACCCAAACGGTGACCCGCTGGGGCAATTATTAGAAGCTTTTTTAATTGCACAAGCAATCAATAAAAATGATAAGCCGATGTATGGGGCTTATATTGTTGGGCGCTATTGGTATTTTGTAACGATGGAAGCTAAAGAGTATTGCGTTAGTCCGTCTTATGATAGCACCAAAGAAGCTGAATTAATGCAAATTATTGCCGTATTAAGGCACTTTAAAGTGATA
>JBDLSY010000189.1:0-4815 GCA_039805985.1 Pseudomonadota bacterium
TCGCTTACCCAGTGAAGCCGAATGGGAATATGCTTGCCGAGCAGGGACTAATACTGTATTTTCATTTGGTAACACGATTACCACGCAACAAGGTAATTATGATGGCCGCTTTGCTTACAACAATGGCGCTAGAGGTATTTTTAGACAAGAAACTGTACCTGTTAAAACGTTTGCACCCAATCCTTGGGGTCTGTATCAAATGCACTGTAATGTGTGGGAATGGTGTGAAGACGCGTATGATTTTTATAATAAAACACCGACAGACGGTACTGCATGGGTATTAGGTGATGGTGGTCTACGTATTGTACGTGGCGGCTCTTGGAATGATTATCCTAGCTACTTGCGTTGTGCTTTTCGTAACCGTAATGCCCCCGATTTTCGCTACCACGATGTAGGCTTTAGAATAGTGTGTTCACCTGCTATTATTTTAGATGATATTTAATATTAATTAATTAAAAATAGCCTATAAAAAATAACTATATTTTATGATTACATCTAATACCCCCAAAAATATTTGTACAACAGATGACAACTCTTTAAAAGAAAATAATATAAAAAACAATATAAAAAACAATATAGAAAATAACTATGATTTTAATACTACTGTTGGAATAAAAACCCAACAATGGGTTGAACGTGCAGTTATTGGATTGAATTTATGCCCTTTTGCTAAAGCGGTACATATACGCAATAAAATTCGATATGTGGTTAATCAAACCACTGATGAAGCAAGCGTACTGCTTGAAATTGTCAAAGAGCTTGCCTATCTTGCCAGCATAGACGCCGATACTACAGAAACAACCTTAATTATTTTTCCCAATGTATTTGCTGATTTTTTAGACTTTAACGATTTTTTGGGTGAGGCTGAAGACGAATTGTGGGTACAAGGTTATGAAGGTGAATTTCAACTAGCCAGCTTTCATCCATGCTATCAATTTGCTGAAACTGATAGCAATGATACGCAAAATAACACAAATCGCTCACCGTACCCGACTATACATATTTTACGTGAAGCCAGTATAGACAAGGCGATTACTTCTTTTCCTGATTTATCTAGTATTTATGAAGCCAATATTTTAAATTTAAATCGCTTAGGGCATGAGGGCTACAATGACTTATTACGAAAGAATACGTTATGAATTTAATAATACCTTTGCCTGTTTTATTGTGGATTGTCGCTGGTACTTCATTAATCGGTTTGATAACTGTTGGCGTTGCAGCTCTGACAACCTTTAAACTAAAGGCTAAAATTTTAGAGCGTATGGTAAGCTTTTCTATTGGTTTAATGCTGGCAACCAGTCTGTTACACGCTTTACCTGAAGCCTTAGACAATAGTGTGGGGATTGGTACTCAAGCTTTGTGTTTTACTTTATTAGGCAGTATTTTAGGTTTTTTTTTACTGCAAAAAATGGCACTGATGCGTCATAACCATCACCACGAACACGATGGTCACGACCACCACCATGGCTATGATGCCCGTTTAGCAGGTTCAGGTGGTTGGTTAATTTTATTAGGCAGTAGCGTTCATAATTTTACTGACGGAATATTAATAGCCGCCGCATTTATTGCTGATATTCGCTTGGGCTTATTGACGGTCTTGGCTATCGCCGCCCATGAAATTCCCCATAAATTAAGTGATTTTGTCATTTTATTAAATGCAGGTTTCAGTAAAAAACGTGCTTTATTGATGGATTTATTAAGCTCGGTAACTGTTGTTCTTGGAGGCGTACTTGGCTGGTGGCTATTAGGTAGTATGCATATTTATGTACCTTATTTATTAATGGTTGCCGCAGGTAGTTTTATTTATATCGCCATGAGTGATTTAATCCCTTATGTACAACATGAAAGCCGTGTACGCGATGTATTGCCACAAATCATTTTAATTGCTTTAGGTATTTTTCTAGTATGGCGTTTAAATACTTTAAGCCATTTACTTGAATAAAATCCTCATGCTGACCATTTACAATATATCATTTACAATATATTTATCAATCATAATACATACTACATACACAATATATACATAATATGTTTATTAACGGCATTGCTACTTTAATATTACCAAAAACACTTTGTACGGGCGGAGAATATTCTGCCCCAACATTGAAAGATATTGCTACTTATTTTATTAACTCATTTTAAATAATGGTTTGCCCAGCTGCTACACCGTACAAAATTAAGCAAGTAACAACGTTAGCAGAAAAGTTAGCCAGTATGGGTTTATATACCGATATTGACTTGGTCTTACACTTACCGCTACGCTATGAAGACTTAAGTTCAGTGGACTGCATTATTGATGCCCCTTATGGACGACCTGTACAAATAGAGGGTGTGATTAGCCATGTAGAAGTGCAGTATCGACCCCGCAAACAATTATTAGCCCGTTTAACTGATGATACAGGTGAAGTGTTTTTACGGTTCATTAATTTTTATCCAAGTACTGTTGCCCAATTACAATCACAGCCTACTTTAAGGGCTTATGGTGAGTTGCGACATGGGTTTTTTGGAACGGAAATGATTCACCCAAGATTGAGCCGTACTGATAAAAAATCTTTGCCTGATTCGCTGACTCCTGTTTACTCAAGCATTGCAAGCATTTCACAAATAGTATTACGCAAACGTATTGAAGCCGCTTTAGTAACCGCTGATTTAAGTGAGATTTTACCCATGCACTGGGTGAATCGTTTACGCTTACCCAGCTTAGCACAAGCATTGACACTGCTGCATCACCCGCCCGCTCATCAACCAATTATGCCATTACAAGACCGCACTCATCCCGCATGGCGACGGGTACAGTTTGAAGAATTATTAGCACAACAGTTAAGTTTAAAACAAGCCCATCAACAACGCGCTTCATTACACGCCCCTGCACTAAAAGTACTAGGTACTGATGATACCCATAAAATCAATTGGGTTAAACAACTATTACAACAGCTGCCTTTTTGTTTAACGGCTGCACAGTTGCGTGTGTGGGCTGAAATTACAGATGACTTAGCACAATCACATCCAATGAACCGTTTATTACAAGGTGATGTCGGTAGTGGCAAAACAGTTATTGCTGCCTTGACTTGTTTACAAGCCAATAATCACGGATTACAAGCAGCATTAATGGCACCTACTGAAATTTTAGCTGAACAACATTATCAACGGCTTAAGGCATGGTTAAGCCCTTTAGGTTTACGCGTACTGTGGCTTACGGGTAGTTTGTCTAAAAAAGCCAAGGACATTGCCCACACCTACATTGCAACGGGCGATTGTGATTTAATTATTGGTACTCATGCTTTAATTCAAAGTAAAGTGCAGTTTAAGCGATTGGGTGTTGTGGTAGTAGACGAACAACACCGTTTTGGTGTTGCCCAACGCTTATATTTGCGGGATAAAGGGGTCAATGGTTTGCAGCCACATTTATTAATGATGTCGGCTACACCTATTCCACGTACATTAGCAATGACTTATTTAGCTGACTTAGATGTGTCTGTGATTGATGAATTACCACCAGGCCGTAGCCCTATTCAAACTATGGTTATGGTAGGCAGTAAACGCCATGAATTAAGTAGCCGTGTTATTCATTGGTTAGCACAAGGCAAGCAAGCCTATTGGGTGTGTCCACTGATTGAGGAAAGCGAAGTTTTACAAGCACAAACGGCGACAGATACCTATACTTATTTAGCTGAATTATTAAACCCTTACACAGTAGGTTTAGTACACGGGCAGATGAAAGCGGTAGAAAAAGCGGCTGTAATGGCCAATTTTGTAGCGGGACACATTCATTTATTGGTGGCGACAACAGTGATTGAAGTGGGTGTTGATGTACCCAATGCCAGCTTAATGGTGATTGAAAATGCAGAGCGGTTTGGTTTAGCTCAATTACATCAGCTACGCGGACGCGTTGGACGTGGTATTCAACAATCAGTTTGTATATTGTTATACGGTGATAAAATCAGCCAAGTAGGCCGTGAACGTCTAAACGTGATGCGTAGTAGTACCGATGGTTTTTTAATCGCACAGAAAGATTTAGAGTTACGCGGGCCTGGTGAGTTTTTAGGAGCGCGACAATCAGGCTTAGGATTATTGCGATTTTCTGACTCTAAAACAGACGCTGCTTGGATTAGTGTGGCACAAGAATGTGCTGATGATTTATTGAATAATCACAGTACTGCTGCTAACGCAATGCTTAGCCGCTGGATGGCATTACGTGAGCAATATTTAAACGCTTGATAACAGGCACTGTAACGGGCATTGTGTTTAAATAAATATATTGTTTATAAATTACTGTTGCGAATGTATTTTTGCAAATTTTTATTATTTATTTTAAAGCGATTAGTTCACGCCGAATAGCGGCTAAATCAGCATTACAACGCTCTACTTGGGCTTGCATAGCGGCTATACGTTGTCCGAAAGCGACATCTGTTTCACCTGATAAACGTGGTAAAGGTGCTCTTAGGCTACGTGTTGTAACAGCACATCGACTTTCACGGTCACGCAACTCATTTTCTAAAATAGGGCGACGACCTACTTCATCACGCTGGCGTTGTGAAGTAGTATTTTCTCGTGGAAAATCAACAGGACGCATATAAGTATTGGCCGTACTATTTTTAGTATTTATATTATTATTCGTATTATTCGTATTTTTTATATTGTTTACTTTTGATTCAGATGTAGGGATTTTAAACGCAGGAATTGTCGTAACAAACACACCGCTCAAAGGTTTACAGTTGCTTAAGCCTACTTTATTATTGGTATAAGTAGGTGTGCCATCATCGGCAAGACACACATAAACTATATTTTCATCATTGGCTTGTACTGGACTAAATA
>JBDLSY010000190.1:0-3797 GCA_039805985.1 Pseudomonadota bacterium
TATTAATATGGAAAAACTTAGGCTTTAAAGTCAATAACTCCATGGCTATGGCTGCATTTAGGCAGTTTCAAATGGCTTTACCCATGCCAAACTGCGGTATTTATACTTTAAAGTATACTGATATTAAGCAAAATACAGCAGATAATTTATTACAAATAAGTACTGTATTGCCTAGTATGTCTATGGACTAAATGAACTATACATAAAACATATACAAAACATATACAAAACATATACAAAAGATTTTAAAATACCTACTATGAACCTAATTATCTGTTGCTACCGCTTTTACTTTAAATTATCAACTTTATTGCTAGTATTACTGATTAGTGTATTTATTTTACCCTCATTTGTACACGCTCATGCGTTTAAATTAGGCGATCTTAATATTCGCCATCCTTATGCTGTCGCAACTGTTGCGGGACAAGCGGTAGGTGGCGTATTTTTTAAAGCGATTGATAATCAAGGCGATGATAAGGACTATTTAATATCAGCCACAGTAGATTCATCTATTGCTAAACGTGCTGAATTTCATGTGATGAATACCAATAATGATATTATGCGTATGCGTCAAATTAAAAACATTGAATTGCCTGCAAAAACAGCTATCCCGATGACTCGTGGTTTAAAAAAATTAGGTTACCATATTATGCTCATAGATTTGAAAAAGCCCTTGCGTAAGGGTGAAAAATTTGATTTAACGCTGACTTTTAAACGGGCGGGTACTGTTAAAGTGCTTGTTAATACTGAAGAGCCGACTCCTAATAATAAAAGTGTTGATTCAATTAATGATTCAATGGCTAATCCTATTCATCAAAATTCTGTTGATGCTGTACATAGTCACCATTGATACTACATATTGATACTATATATTGACACCACACATGAGCAACGCTATTTTTATTTGAATATTTAAATATTTTAAAACTTAATTATGTATCAATACGATTCCTATGACCAAACCATTGTGCGTGAGCGTGCAATACAATTTGCTGACCAAACCCGTCGCTATTTAGCAGGCGAATTAACTGAAGAAGAGTTTCGTCCTTTACGTTTACAAAATGGCTTATATATTCAACGTCAAGCACCTATGCTGCGTGTGGCTATTCCGTATGGCTTATTGAATAGTCAGCAAATGCGTACTTTAGGCGACCTTGCACAAGAATTTGACCATGGTTATGCCCATTTTACAACCCGTCAAAATATTCAATTTAACTGGCCTAAGCTAGAAGATGTCCCCACTATTTTGGCACGTTTAGCCGATGTCAATATGCACGCCATTCAAACCAGCGGTAATTGCGTGCGTAATACAACCAGTGACGCTTTTGCGGGTATTGCTCCTGATGAAACGGTTGATCCACGTCCGTACTGTGAGCTTATTCGTCAGTGGAGTACATTCTTGCCTGAATTTGCAGCCCTGCCGCGTAAATTTAAAATTGCAGTTACAGGTGCAACCAGCGACCGTGCAGCGATTCAAGTACATGATATTGGTATTCAAATGCGTCTAAATGCTGATGGACAAGTAGTCGCTGATATACGGGTGGGCGGTGGTTTAGGACGCACGCCGATTGTTAGCCCTTTAATTAAAGACAGTTTGCCTTGGCAACATTTGCTTACCTACTGTGAAGCGGTACTACGTGTGTATAACCAGTTTGGTAGACGCGACAACATGTATAAAGCACGCATTAAAATTTTAGTCAAAGCTTTAGGTACAGACGCGTTTAGTCAAGCGGTTGATGAAGAGTTTTCATACTTAATTGACGGTCCAGGTACACTTACCCAAGCCGAACTTGACCGTGTTAAACAGCACTTTATTGAAGCACGTTTAATCCCTTGTGAAAACATACCTTCATACAATGAAACTGATAAAATCAGTAATCTAGGGTTTAAACGTTGGCTAGAGCGTAATACGCATGCCCACCGTGTATCAGGCTATACGGCGGTTAGTTTAAGTTTTAAACGTACTGGCATTGCCCCTGGAGATGCAAGTACTGAAATTATGCATGCAACAGCACAGTTAGCTGATGATTTTAGTTTAGGTGAGCTGGTCGTAACGCACGAACAAAATGTAGTATTGCCCAATGTTTTGACTCATCAACTCTATGATTTATGGCTTCGTGCTAAAAATTTAAACTTAGCACGGCCTAATATCGGTTTAATCACCGATATGATTGCTTGTCCTGGCGGTGATTTTTGCTCCTTAGCCAATGCACGCTCATTGCCGGTTGCGGCAGCCATTAATGCACGGTTTGAAAATATTGACTTTCAATGTGATTTAGGTGATTTAACCCTTAATATTTCAGGGTGTATTAATTCGTGCGGACACCACCATATCGGTAATATCGGTATATTGGGTGTAGATAAAAATGACGAGGAGTTTTACCAAATTACTTTAGGCGGACGGGGTGGTAATCGCAGTAAAATCGGTACTGTCATTGGCCCTTCGTTTGCAGCTGAACAAGTCCCCGATGTTTTATCGAGTATCTTGACGGTTTATACTCAAAACCGCTATGACGATGAATTATTTATAGATGTAGTTGACCGCTTAGGAATAGCCCCTTTTAAAGCGGCTGTGTACTTAGAATCGCATTAGTAAATAGGATTGAACCTGACACGAATACACTGGTGTGGCAAGTTTAATACGTAAAACAGTGAATTTTTTGTAAAAACTGTAACATAACAATTATATTATGCGTCTATTTGTTATACTAAATTGCATTCAAAACTATTAAAAATATATTTAAAAATATATTTTTTAAACCTTAAAAATCAGGGCTTTTCGCATAAATACGTTTTGAAAGCAATTTAGTATAGTTTCTACGTTTTATTTTACGGTTTTAAATTTTTATTAGACAATAAGCTCACGCTGTAAGAATAAAAAACCTTATTTTTGAATGTAAAGGCTGTATATTTTTTATCAACCTTAAAAAGAGTTTAATTATGAAAAATAAAAAACTTAATTTACCAGTATTATTAAAAAATACTAGAGTATTAAGTACTACGGCAGCAGTATTAGCTGCTGGATTATTAACACTTCCAGTACAGGCTGAAAGTAATATAATTCTTGTCTCTACTCCTAATGATATATCTATAACAGAGTCAGCAAATACCTCTCTTTATTTTAATGATAGACAAGGTGCTGATGGTTCAGATTGGATGTGGCGACATCAGGGTTTAATCCATAATGTCGTTAAATGTCCTTCCAATTCAGTTAAAAACTGCTCTGCTTTCCTCTTTGCAGGAATCAAATTTTCTGTTTACCCAACAGTCCAGAATGTTTTTTCGGTAACACCACTAAATGACTTTTATGATGCTGAAAAAAAACGAATCACGAGATTTGATATTAAAAACCCAAATTCTTTTGTAAAAAAGAATAGTAAAGAAGTTTCAATGGTACTTCCGAATATTACTTTGAAACCAGGTGAGTATGCTGTTGCCAGTCTAATTGCATTGGATAAATGGATACCTCTTGGTAAAGGTGGAATGAAAAAAGGTGTATTTATTCTTGCAGGCGATAAAGGCGCTGTAGCCTATGACAAAATATTTAATTATGATGGCAAAATTGGGACTTGGGAGGGACACGCGTTCAGAGGGCACCGTTTACATGTTTGTGTGGATAAAATTGGGCGAGTACCTAACGTAAACGAAGAAGTTACATGCAATGCACCAGCTAAAATACCAAAAGGTATAGTGCCGTAAAATAGTGAACTATCTGTGATAAATATGGTATAACAACTGCATTACGTATCTATTTGTTATACTAAATTGCATTCAAAACTATTAGAAATATATTTAAA
>JBDLSY010000191.1:0-2653 GCA_039805985.1 Pseudomonadota bacterium
TTCTCAACTCAAACGCAATCAAAAACCCATAATGCGTAATATATAAAGTCTCAATCACCAAGGCAATCAAGCTGACAGACCGCACAAACTCGCCGTTCACGCTGCTCATCAAAGTATCAAAACTGCGTCACCACTAACTTAAAAATTAATGTGAATATCGGAAATGCCAGCGGATCTATCTAAAGTCTCCTGTTTGATTATTTCCTAAACAGTTAATTCAGCCATGGCAGCCAATAAAGCTTCGTCATGATATGGTTTACCCATGTAAACATTAACACCTAGACCCGTAGCATATTCGCGGTGTTTGTCTGCAATACGTGATGTAATCATAATAATTGGAATATGCATTAAGCGTGTCTCGGCACGTATGTTTCGTGTTAAATCAAAACCGTCCATACGGGGCATTTCAATATCTACAATCATTAAAGTGGGTTGCACTGTTTGTAATTGTTCCAAAGCATCAATGCCATCTTTAGCCAATAAAACTTCCCAGCCTTCACGTAATAATAGTTTTTGTGTAACTTTGCGTACCGTCAATGAATCATCAACCACCATCACCAAACGAGTCGCAGCATTTTTAGAAATTATAGTGTCAGTGTTTTGTGTTAAATGGTCAGTTACAGCAGTTAAGTCGTTAGATGAAAAAGCCAACTGATTGTCTAATGTCTGAATAGGTGGATTATTTATTAAAGCAGTGTGAACATAAGCCTGTAGTAATTGTATAGGGTCTACTATCAAACACAGTTTTCCATCACTTAATAAAGTAGCACTAATTAAACCAGGTGTACGACGCATAAGCGGGCTTAAAGGCTTAACAACCGCTTCAACATTGCTTTGTATACTATCAATATGTACAGCAGCAGTCGCATTTCCGTTAGACAATAACAACACTAATGCCGTTGCTTGTGGCAAAGTATTCATTTTTTCACCCATTAATTGGGTTAAATGAGCAAATGAATAATTAACATTGCCTATTTGTAAAAAACCTTGTTGATAAGCTTGAGTGAGTTCAGTAAATTTTAACGAGATAACTTTTTGAATGAGTGCACTAGGTACGGCATACAATACCTGATGTGCTACTACCATTAATACTTGATTAATAGCCAAAGTAAGCGGTACACGTAAGGTAAATTTAGTTCCTTTTTGGACTGTTGTATGCAGTGCAATACGCCCACCTAAACCCACAACATCACTGCGTACTACGTCCATACCAATTCCCCTACCTGACAATTCGGTTATGTTTTGTACTGTGGTAAAACCTGGCATAAAAATTAAATCAGCTAATTGAGCCGCTGTAGGAATAATACTAGAGTGAATTAAACCCTTTTCAATGGCTAGTTGATGAATTTTTGTTAAATTTAAACCCGCACCATCATCTTCTAAAGTGATTTCTAACTCATTGCCTTGTTGAATAATTTTGACTGTGATTGTACCTTGAGTAGGCTTATGAATCTTTAGCCTATCTTCTGGTAATTCAATGCCATGTGCGACACTGTTACGAATTAAATGTTCTAAACTGCCGCTGATTTGTTCTAATATAAAGCGATCTAGCATTAAAGTTCCGCCCACTAAATCAAGCCTTACTTGCTTTCCTAATTCTTTGGCACTTTGACGAACAACGCGATACAATCGGTCTGCAATGGTATCAAACGCAATTAAGCGGCTGTGCATGAGCGATCGAGTCATCTCTTTAGTTGATTTGGTTTGTTGTGATAAATCACGTTCCACTTCCATTAAAGTTTTGCTAACCGCATCACGTACTGCTAACAAATCGTTTAATGATTCAGTCAGCATTCGAGTAAGTTCTTGAAAACGTGTAAAACGGTCGAACTCTAAAGGGTCAAATTTAGACGCGTTAATCAATGTTAAATCAACCCGTGCAGCCATTTGGCTATCGCCTTGAATTTCTAACTCACGCAATTGTTTACGTAAACGCTCAACATTGTCTGTTAAATCAAGCAATGAACCACGCAAATGCAGCACGTGCTGGTCTAACCGGCCTTTAGCACTAGACACTTCAGTGGCTTGATTGACTAAATTATCCAAAGTATCTGTACGCATACGCAGCGTAGACAATTTACCCGTATCTGTTTGAACAGTGTTGGCGAGTGACGACGCAATAGCCAATTTATTCAACTGTGTATCAGGTGTTGTTGGACTTAAACCGTGCGTAAGATTAGAGTTTGTCGCTATGACAGGCAGTACTATCGGCTGTTTTAAGCGTTCAAAATGTAAAGTAATGGCATCATAATGGTCTATTAACTCGGCATGAATCTCTCGGCTTAAAAAAGGTGGTTCAGCCTGAACGTGGTGGTCTAATTTTGATTCTAAAGCATGCACCATTGCCCCTAAATACATGGCTCCCGCCATACGAAAACACCCTTTTAGCGTATGTAAATCGCGGCGTATAGCATTTAAAGCATCTGAATAAATGGCGGCAGCGTTCAAAGCAGCTTGTGCATTGGGCATCAGCGTTTCGGTTTCTTGTAACAAATCTTGCCAAATATCTGCATCAATATTATCGACGTGACGTTGCTCTTCATCAATATCAAAAATAGGACGAGTATCATTTATATCATTTATGTCATTTATATTATTAATATTATTAATATCATTTATGTCATTTATATCACTTATATTATTAATATCATTT
>JBDLSY010000192.1:0-4008 GCA_039805985.1 Pseudomonadota bacterium
TTAAATACAAATTAATAAATAAAATAAATAGCCAATTTTATGTACTTTAAAAAACTTATAATATTTATAGCTAGTGTGCTATTTATTCAGTCCATAGCTTATACACAAACTTTATCATTAACACTGGCAAGTCCGTCTTCACGCAATATAAGCCCTATTAATTCCGATAGTATTAGTAAAACACTTAGTATTTCCGATATATTACCAAGTGTTGATAATACAATAAATAGTAATGAGTCTATTGATAACGAACGGGTTTCTAAAATTAATTACCCTGCTACTGAATCAATTAATGGTTCTTTAAATGTTGGTTTAGATCCTACATCTGATGTTGGTTTAGATACTTTAGAATCAGCTCAAAACGGTGGTAATTTGTGGGACAGAATACGGCGAGGATTCGCAATACCTACACTTGATACACCCTTGGCGACTAATAAAACACTATGGTACGCCAAACAGCCTGAATATATGACACGTATGACTGAACGAGGTAAACAATATTTGTTTTATATTGTGGAAGAATTAGAACACCGAAATATGCCCAGTGAAATTGCTTTATTGCCGTTTATAGAAAGTGCGTTTAATCCACAAGCTATTTCTAGTACTAAAGCCGCAGGCATTTGGCAGTTTATGCCAGCAACCGGAAAGTATTTCAATTTAAAACAAAATGTTTGGCGTGATGAACGGCGTGGTGTCGTTGAAAGTACTCGTGCTGCCTTAGATTATTTACAAAAACTACACAGTATGTTTGGTGATTGGCATTTAGCACTGGCTGCTTATAATTGGGGCGAAGGGTCAGTACAGCGAGCGATTAACAAAAACCGTGCTAAAGGTTTGTCCACTGATTATTTGTCATTAAATATGCCCGATGAAACGTCTAATTATGTTCCTAAATTTCAAGCTATCAAAAATATTATTCAAGACCCAGGCGCTTATGGTATTCAATTAACCCCTTTAGCAAATATACCTTACTTTACTAGCGTAATTAAAAACCGTGATATTGATGTAAGCCTTGCAGCTAAATTTGCAGGTATGAGCTTAAATGAATTTAAAGCATTAAACCCTAGCTTTAAAAAACCAGTTATTTTAGGTACACATAGCCCAGAGATTTTATTACCTACCAATAAGTTATCGCTTTTTAATCAATCATTGTCTGACTATAAAGGAAGTTTGTCTTCTTGGACCACAGTGACTTTATCAGGTACTGAACGGCCTGCCGATTTAGCAAAGCGGTATGGACTGAATGAACGGTTACTGCGTGAAATTAACAATATTCCAGCACGTATGTTATTGAAGGCAGGTTCAACATTAATCGTACCCAAGGGCAACCCTGATTTACAAACGGTTAATATTTCTGCGAGTTTAGACAATGCAAAAATTAATTTAGCACCTGAACTAGTCCGTCGTTCATTAAATGTGTATAAAAAAGATACTTGGGCAAAAATTGCTGACCGTGCCAATGTTAGTATGGTTAATTTACAGCAATGGAATCGGGGTACTCAATTACGAACTGGAGCTACTTTAAGCTATTACGCGGCATACAATGCACCTGCAGTTGTAGTGCCGATAGCTGAAACAATACAGTTTGATAAAAAAATTGATAAAAAATCCGACAAAAAAGAAATAGAAAATTTATTAGAAAATTCTAAAAAAACTTCTAAAAATAAAATTCCTAACAAATTAGATAAAGTTAATAAAAACGATAGAAATGATAAAAATGATAAAAATGATAAAAACGATAAAAACGATAAAAATGTTGAAAAATTATCAATGACCAAAATACCTAAAGATAAAATATCTAAGGATAAAGTAATTAAAGATAAATTAAATACAGATAAGTCTACTAAAAATAAACCAAATAAAGACAAAGACAAAGATAAAGACACTATTAAAAAACTAAACAGTGCAACAAAAAATACTTCAAATAAAAAATAATTACAACGCCTTAATTAATATTTGACTATTACGTCCACGGTTATAACTGGCTTGCCGTTCAAGTGGCAGTTGCTCTAAGGTCGCAGGCTTAAAACCTCGCTTTAAAAACCAGTGCATCGTGCGTGTAGTCAATACAAATAAACGGTTTAATCCTGCTGATTTAGCACGTTGTTCAATATGTTGCAAAATACGTTCACCATCGCCTGTCCCTTGTGCTTGAACACTGACGGTTAAGCACGCCATTTCACCCATATTTTGGCTATGAATATACAGTGCGGCGCAACCAAATACTTTACCATCATGTTCTAATAAACTGAATAACTCAATATCACGCTCAATGACTTCTGCACCACGGCTTACCAAAGTACCATCAGCAATGAGCGGTTCAATCAAACTTAAAATAGAAGCAACATCGTCATTAGTGGCTAGCCGTAGTTTTTCAAGTGCTTGTTCCGTTACCATGGTAGCAATACCATCATGAGTAAACACTTCCAATAAACAAGCACCATCTTGTTCAAACGGCACTAAATGCGTCCGTTCAACACCGCCTTTACAGGCTTTCAGTAAATAATGTAAATACTCGGCTTCAACAGGAGGAATAAGCCCAGCATCTAACATACGTTGTGCTGAATCGTGCTTGAGTTCGGTAATAATACCGCCTTGCTCATCACGTAATGAAGGCGTTTCAGTTAAAAACATTAATTTATCCGCTTTTAACGCAATGGCTGTATGGGCAGCAATGTCTTCCATGCTAAGATTAAAAGCTTCGCCGGTAGGGCTAAATCCTAAAGGTGAGATTAATACGACGCTGTTATTAGCCAATACCATACGAATAGCATCGGCATCTACTTTACGCACTAAGCCAGTGTGTTGATAATCAACACCATTAACAACCCCTAAAGGCCGTGCGGTTACAAAATTACCGCCAATCACTCGTACCCGTGCATTTTGCATCGCAGTATTGGGTAAACCTTGACTAAATAAAGCTTCAATATCTAAGCGAATTTCTCCAGCAGCCTCTTTAGCACATTCTAAGGCAGCTAAATCAGTAATACGGTGTGCCCCGACAATGTTAGGCGTTAAACCTTTTAAGCGTAGCTGTTCATCTACTTGCGGGCGGCTACCATGCACAATAACTAAACGAATGCCCAATACATGAATGAGTGACAAATCTTGTACTAAGGCATTTAACTTATCAGCTTGAACTAACTCGCCCCCAAATCCAATCACAAAAGTTTCACCACGAAACGCGTGAATATAAGGGGCAACACTGCGAAAAAAATCGACAAACTGTTCTGATGTAGGCAAAGAAGCAGGAAAACTCATTTTAGTTAATTCGTAAAGCTTTTGCAGCTAACTGAAAGTAGTACACCATTGATAATATAGTTAATAGTGCCGCTATCAATAATAGTACAGTACCTACTGGGCGAGTATGTATATACTGCAATCCAGTTATGTTGCCCATTAGCGGGATAATGTTTATGTTTATAGTTGCATCAAACAGTAATAGCGGAATTGCAAGCATTTGTGCAATGGTTTTAAACTTGCCTAGTGAATTAACCGCCACACTAGCCCGTTTACCCGCACTAGCCATCCATTCACGTAGTGCCGAAATAGTTAATTCGCGTCCGATAATTAAAAAAGCCAAGGCTGCGTTTACGCGTTCCATTTCCATCAACACACACAAAGCAGCTACCACCATTAACTTATCGGCAACGGGGTCTAAAAATGCCCCAAAAGCCGATGATTGATTGTATTTCCTAGCGATATAACCATCAAACCAATCGGTTAAAGCTGCCAGCACAAATAGTAACATAGACACTGTATTTTTAGCTGAAGCACTTAAATAAGTATCAGGTAAGTAATGAACACCGACAACCGCAGGAATAAGTGCAATACGCAACCATGTGAGACACGTGGCTAAATTAAAGTGAATGTTGAATCCAGACATAAATAGAATAATACCAGTGATAATGTGATTACAAAAATACACTATTATTTTAGACGCAAGTATCTTTAAAAAAATTAAGAAAAATTTAAATAAGCCTATAAATTAGTTTTTAAGTGATTTAA
>JBDLSY010000193.1:0-5962 GCA_039805985.1 Pseudomonadota bacterium
GTTTTTATTATTTTTATTATTTTTATTATTTTTTAACTTACAGATTATCAAATTATGAGCAACGCAATTAAATACGTGACCGACATTAGCTTTACAACCGATGTACTACAGTCTACTCAACCTGTACTTTTGGACTTTTGGGCTGAATGGTGTGGCCCTTGTAAGATGATTGCCCCGTCGTTGGAAGCCTTAGCCATTGAACTTTCTGGCAAAATAACTATTGCAAAAATGAATGTCGATGATAATCAAACGATACCTGCTCAATTCGGTGTTCGTGGTATTCCAACGTTGATGCTGTTTAAAGACGGCAAGGCAGTAGCCACCAAAGTAGGGGCCTTAAGTAAAGCACAATTGACCGAATTTGTTAATTCAAATATTTAATACATATTTAATTTACATTTAAACTGATGGGCTTAATGACCTGCTTAAATCACAATCGGCAGTACATTTAATTTAAGCCATTGATGCTAAGGAATATAGTATGTCCAACCCTGTTTTACTGGATATTTTGCAATATCCAGACCCACGTCTGCATATCGTTGCTAAGCCAGTGATTCAGTTTAATGAAGCACTTAATATTTTGGTACGTAATATGAGCCATACTATGTATCAAGCACCTGGTGTTGGTTTAGCAGCTACTCAAGTTAATGTACATCAACGCGTTATCTGTGTAGATTGCAGTGAAAACTCTAACCAATTAATAGTATTAATCAACCCTATTATTATTTCGGCAAGTTCTGATCTGCAAGCATGGGAAGAAGGTTGCTTATCTGTACCTGATGTTTACGAAGATGTAAAACGCCCAAAATCTATTTTTGTAAAAGCACAAGATGTTCAAGGTAATTTTTTTGAATTAGAGGCAAACGAGTTATTAAGTGTGTGTATTCAACATGAAATAGACCATTTAAACGGTAAAGTGTTTGTACAACATCTTTCCCAGCTTAAGCAAGGACGCATTAAAAATAGGTTATTAAAGCTTGCAAAATCATCTAAAAATACTGATAAAAATATTGATGATGTTAATACAATAGACCCTAAATAGGCTAAATCATGCGAATTGTCTTTGCAGGCACCCCCTTTTTTGCGGACTTTGCTTTAATGGCACTACTGACGGCTGACCCGTCATTAAACTATGATGTAGTGGCTGTTTTTACCCAACCAGACCGCCCTGCGGGACGAGGTATGAAAATACTCTCTAGTCCAGTTAAGCAAACCGCTGTTCAATATGGTATCCCTGTCTATCAACCGCATAGTTTAAAGTTAGACGGGCAGTATTCTGAAGATGCCTATACGGCTTATACGGCACTCAATATATTAAAGCCCGATGTAATAATTGTCGCAGCCTATGGTTTGATACTGCCACAATGGACTTTAAATTTACCTGTTGCAGGCTGTATCAATATTCACGCCAGCTTACTACCCCGTTGGCGTGGGGCAGCACCGATACAACGGGCGATTGAAGCAGGTGATAGCCACAGTGGTGTCACATTAATGCAGATGGCTTTAGGTTTAGATACGGGTGATATGTATGTAAAAGAAGCCGTTCAAATAACGCCACACACTACAGGTGGACAATTACATGATGCTTTAGCAAAACTTGGTGCTGGTTTATTGTGCCAATATTTAGATGCTATTGTCGCTGGAAATCTAAAACCTATTGCACAGTCTTTGAATGACGTGACCTATGCCAATAAGCTCACCCGAGAACACGGCGTTTTAGACTGGAATTTACCTGCTAGTACCTTAGTGAATCAAATACGAGCATTTGACCCTACACCAGGCTGTAGTTTTAAACACCGCAATAAGTACGGTGATGACCATAGCTATAAAGTATGGGCGGCACACGTTAGTAGTGATTGTTTATCAAAAAATGTAACATATCAACTCGGCGATATTGTGTCTTTGTCTGAAGCAGGGCTAGATATACTCTGTGCTGCAGAATTAAACCATCAACAGTACAGCGTATTACGCATCACTGAAATACAAAAACCTAGCGGCAAACGTTTGCCTGTCAGCGTGTGTTGGCAACACTTAGATTTAATATTTTAATGCCCCTAACTACGTTATCAATTACTTTACGATTAAAATTAATTAAAGACTACACTTTAGCTTTTTTTAGTTTTTTATTGGTATTGAATGCCCTTACATTACTGTTTTTAGATGTTTTTAATGTGGGGACAATCATTCCTTTATTGCTGGGTTCACTGGGATTAATTTTATTTAAATACCGTCAAGCACGGCAAAAATGGCTGCTGTATCGCCCGATATACCGTTTAATATACACGGTATACCGCGTTGGATTATGTATTTGGTTAATTTCTCTGATGCTATTTTTTTCGTGGGTGATACAGCCTAATACTGTAGCAACTGTATCACCTAATGTCATTTTAATACTGGGCAGCGGCTTAAAAAACAATCAACCTACCCCAACACTGAAAGCACGGTTAGACACAGGTTTAATAGAAGCACGCCGCTTACCCAGTGCAAATATTTTATTAACAGGCGGTATCGGCATTAATCAAATAAAATCTGAAGCGGCTGTTATGGCAGATTATTTAATAATGCGTGGCATAGAACCCAGCCGTATTCTATTGGAAGAGCGTAGTACCAGTACCTATGAAAATTTAGTTTTTTCTAAAGCGTTATTACCCGATATTGACCCGTTATTTACCCGCATTATAATAGTTAGTAGCGATTTTCATTTGCCGCGTGCAAAGGCAATTGCATATCAATTAAACTTACCGATTGTCAGTACTGTAGGTGCATCCACACCGTTGCTCATTCGTTATAACGCTAGGTTACGCGAATATTTTGCTTTTATTAAAAGCGGGTTATTAAATGAGTTTTAGTTTATTATTTATTGTTTAATTTATTGTTTATTATTTAGTTTATCATTTATCGTTTAATTTATTGTTTAATTTATCGTTTAGTTTATCGTTTTAAAATACTCCTTAACTCCATTCTATTATGACGTACCGTATTGCCCCTTCTTTGTTGTCCGCTGATTTTTCTCGTTTAGGTGATGAGGTTCGTGCTATTCAGGTAGCAGGGGCGGATTTAATTCATTTTGATGTGATGGACAACCACTATGTACCTAATTTAACCATTGGCCCACTGGTCTGTGAAGCCATTAAACCGCATGCAACCGTGCCTATTGATGTACATTTAATGGTTGAGCCTGTTGATGCTTTAATCCCTTTATTTGCTAAGGCAGGTGCTAATATTATTACCTTTCACCCAGAAGCCAGTCGCCATATTGACCGTACTTTAGCTTTAATTCGCGAGCACGGCTGTAAAGCGGGTTTAGCCTTTAATCCAGCAAGTTCTTTGGCTTATATGGATTATGTGATGCCACGTTTAGATATGATACTGCTTATGAGTGTTAATCCTGGTTTTGGTGGGCAAAGCTTTATTCCGTCTACTTTGGCTAAAATCATTGCTGCACGTAAAAAGCTAGATATTTGGAAAGCTGAAACAGGCATTGATATTTGGCTAGAAGTTGATGGCGGCATTAAAGTAGACAATATCGCTGACATAGCAAATGCGGGGGCTGATACCTTTGTTGCAGGCAGTGCTATTTTTAATACACCTGATAGTAATGGTGGTTACACTAATATTTTTTCAAAACTGCGTCGGTCGCTATCAGTTGAAAGTGACTGGTATTGATATTTACATATTAGACTTCTTTCAAAACTATTAAAAATATGGTTTTTAAGCTTTAAAACTAAAAATATGAATCAGGATTTTCAGAATTTAAAGATTTTTAGGATTTTTAGGATTTTTAGGATTTTTATATTTTCATATTTTCATATTTTTAAATTCTGTTTTATCCTTTAATCTTGAAAATTCTGATTCAAACTGTTATTGATACAATAAAACGCTTTCACACCCATTAAAAATATTTATAATATATTGTTACGAAATAATAGGTTTATTTATTTTGTAAATGTACTGTACATTATTTGACTTTTTAAACGAATTATTAAAATGAATCAATCAATCACTGTGGCGATGTAGGCGGTTTTTAAAGTTTCGCCGAAGTATGGTATCAGCGATGTTGTTGCTTAATACCTTGCCCGTTTTTGCACAGACATCAGGTACTACTGATATTATTCCTACTGGGGGTAAATGGATTCCAATATTTGGAAATCAACCTCTTGACAGCTTGCAAGCGGCTTGTGAATTTGATTTTAATATTGCATATAAAAATCGAAAACCTGAGCCTGCTTGTAGAATAATGAGACTATCTAGTAAAAAATTGTACGAATCTTATGATGTGAATGTGGGTGATTACGTTGGCTTTGGACATTGCTTTGTTGAAAGTCCAAAAGTAAAGTATGAGTTAATTAATAACCAAATTGTTGGAATTTGTAGTGGTTCTATTGAAGAACCTCGCCCTATGAGTTTTGCACAACACATACTTCCGACTTGCCCCACCTCCGCAAATGGACAACGGGCAGCAGCAGATTGTGAATGCCCTGTCAAACCCCTTAAACTGATTACGGATCCTGATACATTAAAGTTTGAAAATGGCGATACACTGCGTGAAGACAAACTTGCCCCTTCAATGAAAACCAAGTTAGCCTGTTTAAGAGCTGCGGTGACTAAAGCAGGTGGAATATTAACAGTAAACTCCGCTTGGCGACCCATAGGCTATCAAGAGCATTTTTATGAAATTTTCTCAAAATTTAATGAGTTGAATAAACCAGAAAATAAGAAAACTCAAGCTTGCAAACCAATACGTGACAAAATAGTATATGAAAAAGATACAAAACATCGCATACAAGGTGCGGTAGCTAAACCCAGTGAAAGCCGTCATGAAAAAGGTTTAGCATTTGATGCCAATTGGTCAAATATTTCAGACGCAAAAATAGATGCATTATTACCTGCCTGTAACTTAACTAGGCCTTTCAAAACTACAGACCGTATACATTTTCAATAATCTTAAATTAACTAAAACAATTAAAAATAAATATGAAACACACTAAAAAAATATTAGCCATAATTGGCTTGAGTACTATAGCTATTCAAACCGCTTTTGCACAATCAACTTATACACGCGTACTAAGTACTACGGATAAAGTTGTTGGTTATGCAAAACATATCAAACTGAATAATATTAAGAGAATTGAGTACTCTTTCAATATTACCAATAACTCTCCTTACACCATTTACGGCGTTGAAATCGGGCAAAAATCGGTTATAGATAATGAACCCGCTATAGATTTTGGTGATGATGATAGTAGATATTTTATTTATAAAAGCCCTATAGCTAATTGGTTAGGAAGTGCTTCATGGTTACCTGAAACCTATAATTTTTCTTTTAATTGGATCGCACCCAGCGTTCCTGAAACTTACAATGAAGTTGAGTTTTTACTAGCTAACAAAGCACATACAGGCTTTAGTGTTACAACCTTTAAAAGATACCCAACTATTTGGTCTACGTTTGTTGAGCTTAAAAGTACAAATACACTCAATGAAAGAATAGTTCAACTCACCAAAGGCGACACCACCGCTCCGACAGGTAGCTTGGCTGCAACGCTTGTAAAACACCCGACTAAAACTGGGTTTTATAACATTAATTTAAAAGTAACGGCTAAAGACAATTACGACCCACTGCCTGAAATTATGTTTACGTCAGTACAAGATATGACAACGGGAACGAAAAATACTTCGCCATTTAATGCAGGGGCTTACACTGTAAATACGCCGAATGACCCTGTTACGGGGGCTTATCCAAGTGTCATCACGTTTGCGGCTGATGCTAATGTAGCTAAACAATATAAAATTAACTATACCGTAACCGATGCGTCTGACAATAAAACCGAGCTATCAACCACAGTAACTGTGCCTAAACGCTAGTTTTTTGTATTGTGTATGTATTTAAAACATACAGTCTGAATCAGGATTCTTTAAGATTTAAGGATAAAACAGGATTTAAAAAATCTTTAAAATCCTTAAA
>JBDLSY010000194.1:0-2875 GCA_039805985.1 Pseudomonadota bacterium
AACAGTTGTGCAACCTGAATAAATGAGGTGCAGTTTTCATGTTCAGGCGGTGCATCCATAATAATATAAGTAGCGGATACACTGGCTAATATTGAGGTATTTATTCGAAAGTACCGTCTAAAACTGGCATCTGCTGACGCAGGCGTTAAACTGTTTATGTCTAAGTGGTAGTGTGTAGCATAGTGTGTTATAAAATTTTTTAAAGCATTTAAGCGAATCGTTGGGTTTAATGTATTCATAGTGTTTAATGATATATTTAATGTATTTAATGTATTTTTATTTCTTAATTGCGTATTTTAGTTTTAATATTGAATGTTTAATGTTTAATGTTTAATGTTTAATGTTTAGTGTTTAGTGTTTAACGACATTTAATATTATTGTTTTTAATATTTTTTTAATATTTTTTAATATTTTTTAATATTTTTTTATAGCTTAATTTTGCCTAAATTTTTACTGATATTTCCTTCTCGCTATCGCCTAAAAAAACTATATTTAATAGTCAGTTTAAGCTATTTTGCCAGCGCAGCATCGGCACAAAGTTTAACGCACTCAACAGATACACAAGCAATTAATGACTTTACACCGATTGAAGTCTCGCCAGCCATTAAATTAGCACAAACCTTAGATTTTTTACCTGATTTTATTCCTATTACACCCAATATTTTATCTGAACAAGCCACAACCATTGATGCAGATTCAATTACAGGGTCTATAGACAACACTTTATCTTTTAAAGGCTCAACCTATTTACAACGCGGCAATTTAACGGTTAAAGCCGACCAAATGGATTATTGCCCTAATAGCAGTGAAATATCAGCCCAAGGACAGGTGATTGCGGTACAAGGAAAAGACGTATTGCGTGCCAAAAATTTTACGTTAAATACGCAAACTGATGTTGGCTATGCTCAATCAACCGAATACTTTTTTGACAAAACTAATGCCAGAGGCAATGCTGATAGCTTAACTTCAACCCTTGATCGCCAACGAATTTTAACCAATGCTTCCTATACATCGTGCCCAGTAGGTAAAAATGATTGGTTACTTAAAGCCAGTAAAATTACTTTAAATGAAGCCACACAAACTGGCATTGCAAAAGATATGAGTTTGCGGTTTATGGATGTGCCTATTTTTGCAACACCCTATTTTGAATTTCCTTTAGGTAAAGACCGCCGTAGTGGGTTTTTGTCTCCCTCAACCGCTTACGGTAGCCAATCGGGTATTGATATATCCATTCCGTACTATTTTAATTTAGCACCGCATTACGATGCCACATTAACAACCCGCTTAATGACACGACGCGGCATTCAAGTAAATACTCAAGCACGCTATTTAACGCAACGCCTACAAGGAAATATTACGGTAGATGCTTTACCTTACGACAATTTACGCAAACAACGCCGTTGGGGACTATTTACAAATCATACCTATCAATCGCCTGTAAACCAGCAAGGCAGTATTTTGACGGCAGGCGTTAATATTGAACGTGTTTCTGATGAATCGTTTTTTGCTGATTTAAGCCGTTCGGCGGATTTAGCATCACAGACTATTTTGCCAAACGAACTATGGCTGCGTCATCAATCAAAGTGGGCAACCATCAGCGCACGTGCTGGGCAATATCAAACCTTACAAGACGAGACTCAAAGTATTGTCGCACCGTACTCGCGACTTCCGATGATTGATTTACAACTGAATCCAATTTCACTGCCTAAATTAGGGAATAGTACTTTTGATTTTAATGCTCAATTTACACGTTTTACGCACAACACAGCCACACAAGGTATTCGGGTGTATGCGATTCCACAGATAAGCCGTCATTGGATAACTGACTGGGGCTTTATTAAAGCCAAAGCTAAGTTAAATATGGCTCACTATAGTCAATTAAAAGGGCTTTCTTACCTAGGCAACGGACAATTCAGTAGAGCTATTCCAGTATTGTCTTTAGACACAGGGCTTATTTTTGAACGGACTATTCCGTGGTTTAATACAAAACAGGGGTCGCAACAAACAGTAAAAAACACTTTAGAACCCCGTTTATACTTTGTGTATGCCCCATTTAAAGACCAAACGGCAGCCCCTATCTTTGATTCGGCATTAACCAGTTTTGATTTAGAACAAATTTTTTCTGACAATGTATTTGTAGGTCAAGATAGAGTTTCTAACGCCGCTCATATTACGCCTGCATTAAGTACACAATGGCTTAACCCCAATACAGGCTCAACTGTATTGAAGGCTACTGTAGGTCGCCGTTATTATTTGCAACCACAACGGGTCAATTTACAAGAAATATCAACAGTCGCTCATTCAAATACGGCTAATAACGCCATCACTTCATCAGATTGGTTATTTGCAGCCACAGGGCAGCTATTTGATACGCTTTATATAGATACTGCCTTGCAGTATGATCAAAATCGGCGTGAAATTGTAAACAGTAGCTATACTGTGCGTTATACACCCGCTATTCATCAGGTATTGAGTCTCTCAAAACGGTTTACTAAAGATACAAAAAATGCCATTGATTTATCGGGGCAATGGCGTTTTGCCAATAACCATGCGTTTTTGGGTAAACTGGGTTATTCCTTAGGTGTATCTAGTGAAAAATTAGAAAGAAAAATGACTGAATCTTTATTAGGTTATGAATATGATGCAGGCTGTTGGTTGTTTAGAGTTGCTGCAAAACGGTATATTAATACCGCCAATGTACGCGCGACTTCGTTTTCATTTCAATTAGAACTGTCTGGTTTAACGCAATCAAAATCAAATACCATCAATATGTTAGCTAATAGTATCCCTGGCTACACTCCATTTAAAGCAAAACCGACTTGGACGTATGATGCTTTTCGTACATTTGAATAACGATTATCTATATTAATATCTG
>JBDLSY010000195.1:0-3856 GCA_039805985.1 Pseudomonadota bacterium
TTCTGATTTTGCCGTTAAAGCCAGCTGTGCCAGTATTTATAAAGCACAGAAATTTAGTGACCACGCCCCCTTAATAGTGGAATATGCAATATAAATTAATCTACAGACGGCATCACCGTATGCCAGTAACGTTTAGCGACTGTACGCTGTGCTTGTATTTTTATCGGCTTATCTAATTCAGAGTTAATATCAACGACCACTGCCCCATCAACATCACTGCGCCATTGTTTAATACCTGCCTCAACATACCGCTGGCTCACTAATGGATGAGGGTGTCCATAGCGGTTTCTATAACCGTTTTGGATCACAATGTGTATTGGGTTCACGGCACTTAAAAATTCGGTTCTACTTGAGGTTTTACTGCCGTGATGCGGTGATAACAAAATAGTACTTTGTAATGCTTGACCGTATTCATTGACTAAATTTAACTCTTGAGCCGATTCAATATCACCTGTTAATAGTACACTGTGCTGTTGTTTATTGCCATTCATACTGCTTATTTTGAGTACACAACTCACTGAATTAGTACTTCTATTTAAAAAATCAAGCGGTGTTATTGATGTGGGTGGATGTAAAAACTGTATCCTTAAACCCGCCCATAATAACTGTTTACCCGCTTGACAAGGCAAACGGTTTGAAGGCAACAATGTCAATAAACGGTGTTGCGGTGCAAGGCTATACCACCATTGCTTTATTGGCATTTGTGTAACTAAACTGCTCACACCGCCAGAATGATCTTCATCAGCATGGCTTAATATGACATGGTCTAAAGAATGCACGCCAACTGAATATAAATAGGGCAAAATCACCCGTTCTGCTCCATCACTTTCACTGCCATAGCGAGGGCCTGTATCAAATAATAAAGTGTGTCCTTGGCTGTGTATCACTACCGCCATACCTTGCCCGACATCTAAAAACACGATACGCCAAGTTGATTTATCCCAAGACAAATATACCGTAAAATAAATGCTGCCCAGTATAAATACGATTACCGCTATATACCCCAGTATGCGGCGGCGTGTTAAAAAAGCACAAAATACAGCGGCTAATGCACCAAACACTTGCCAAAACCACGGTGTACTGGGAATGTGAATAGACGCATACGGTATGCGTAGTAAAGCGTCTAATATCCATTCCATAAAGGTTTGTACGAATAACAAAATACGCATTAATAATACGGCTGCTGGTTGCCATACACCCGACAATACTGCCGCTAACAAGGCTACAGGCGTAGAAATCCAACCCATTATTGGAATAGCGACTGCATTAGCCAATGGACTTACCAATGAGGTTTGATTAAAAAATAAAGCCGTCAGCGGGATTAAAACCAAGGTTAATACCCACTGTGTGTGTGCAGCTGTTTTGATGATTAATTTATACTGATGCCATTGTGTAAGAAATTTTGTGGTGGATTGCAATTGTGGCTCTGATACGCCCTCATTTTTATGTCGCCACTCAATGGCTACCAGCACAGCGACTGCCCCGTAAGACAACCAAAAACTAGGTGATATAACGGCTATTGGCTCTTGTATCAAGGCAATACCTGCCGCTATTGCCATAACGTGGTACACAGAAGGGTGTGCCATTATTTTTTTTGCTAAAAAAGCCACACACAACATAAATACGGTACGTTGTGCAGGTAATGCCCAGCCCGCGATTAAAGCATAAACAATGCTGCTCCACAATAAAATATTTACCCGTACCGTTTGTAAGGGTATCCACAATAGACGTCTTGGATTCGCCCGCCAAAAATGGCTACCCAGCCATACCAGTAAAGCCCCCATTAAAGCAATATGCGTGCCAGACACTGCTAATAAATGCCCTGTTCCTGTGTTGTTATAGCGTTGCCATTGCGTATCATCTAAACTGCGTTGGTCACCCAGTGCTAAGGCAGCCACCCAGCGTGCAGCGTCTTGATTAGGGCTAACTAAAAATACTTGGGTACGAATGATGCCTCTTATGCGCTCTACCCATGGTAAAAATTGTTGAACTTGCGTATTTAAGTCTTCATCTACAGTACGAATATACCCTGTAGCTGCAATCCTATTGGATACCAACCACTGCTCATAATCAAAGCCATTAAGATTGAGCGTACCATGTCGTTGTTTAGCACGAAATGTTAAGCGGTATTGCTGTGCAGCTTGTAAATTAAACTTAGAGTGATACCAACTTAAAGCAATTGTTTTACCCTTTAAATTGAAAGCTGGGTTTAGAGGACTATCCGCATCGCTATGCTCTATTACAAATAAAATTTGTTGTGATTGTGATGATACTTTGGGTAAATGACTGACATACCCTGTAGCCGTAACGTCTTTACCTTCTAATTCAGCTGGAAAACCATCGGCAACCCTTTGACTTCCATCATACGCAGCCCATACTATTCCAAATAAGCCAGCTATAAAAAAATTAAATATTAATAATATTAAAATTTTATGTACAGATAATTTATATACAGACGACTTAGATATAGATATTTTAGGTGTAGATATTTTAGATATGATGGGCTTAGCTTGTGCACCATAAAAAACAATAGTCATCGTCCATACCACTAAGGTGAGCAAAACCATTACGATAATGTATGGCAAAATAACTTCAGCTGCGGGTAAAGTACTGACAAATTGTATAGACAAACACCCTAATACAAAGCCTAGTACCGCTATAGGACAAGCAAAGTATAAGCTGGCTTTATTAACAGACATAACAATTCTTTAGATACTTAGATACTTAGATATTTAGAACTATATAATTTTATTATTTCTATATAATTCTATTTAATATGTACTTTCTTAGCTTGTTTATACGCTTTTTTATAAGGCCTTACATGGCCTAAGCAACCTATAAAACACGTCCAAGACAATAAAAATTCACACCAAGCATAGTATTGTGAAGCACCTGTATCACCCATACCACGAATAACCCCTTCACTCATATACAGTAACACCAACATACTGACTATTTGTAATACATATAGCCGACCCAACCATAAACCTTTTAAGCAAGCCGCTAAAGGCAATATTTTTAATACCAACCAAGTACCGCCCACACGAACAGGTGCCCCTTGCCATTCCCACCACACACACAGCATACATAATAATACAGCCGCAATGAAAGCTACAGCATGCCAAGGCGTTAAAAAATATTTCATAAAATTCATACAATATTAATGATAGTAGATAGTAAAATAATTAATAAGCGTAGTTAACAATAATAACGGTAATACTATTACACTAATTTATAATCACACTGATTTATACTGATTTTTTTAAACTACAACACATATTTTACCAGTGGGTGGGCTTTTAGCACCTCGTTTAAATGTTCTAATTGCAGCATACTATTGGCAGTTACGGTAAATGCAACTGCAAGGTAAGTACCTGCTTTACTAGGACGCATCTCAATAGTGCGGGCATCAAAATCAGTGATAATACTGTGTACACACTCACTAATGGCTTGTACTAAACCCTCTACTTGTCGTCCAATTACTGTGACAGGGACTTCACAGGGGAACTGCATAATTGTTTCACTGGTAGCCGCTGGCAATATAGAATGGGCAGAGTTAATAGTCATATTTAATTATTGTGGTGTTGTGTGAAAAACTTTCTTTGTATGTTATAAAAATTAAAAAGTGTTGAAATAACACTAACGCAACTAATTTAATCATTTTATTTCGACATAGTCGTTTGGTTCAGTTTTATTTAATTTTATTTAGGAACAAAGATTGTTGATTTAGCATCTAATAAATCAGTTAAATGTGCATTTAATGTTGCGCTTAAAGTAGTATCTAAATTAGTTTCCATATTACCACCCAGCAAAGACGTGTCTTTCGCATCACCATTAACGGCTTCTAACAAGTCAT